>JBKICS010000126.1:0-5694 GCA_046567015.1 Acidobacteriota bacterium
GAGGCGTTCTTTCTCTTCTGCGTCCTCTTCTTCTCTCCCGCTACCCCTTGAGCGCCTTGGTCAGCTTTTCCTTGTCGTCGCGGAAGAGCTTGTAGTTGATGGCGTCTTCCATGGCCTGGAAGCTGGCTTCGATGACGTTGTGGGACACGCCGACCGTCACCCAGCGCCGGGCCGCGTCGCCGCATTCCACCAGGACGCGCACGTGGGAGGCCGTGCCGCACTGGCCCGGCTCGCAGTCGTCGCGCTTAAGCAACGAGAGCACCCGGACCTTGAAGTCAAGCAGCCGCATTTCGGCCAGGCGGGGATAAAAGCCGCGCAGGGCCTTGCGGATGGCCTTGTCCAGGGCGTTGACCGGCCCCATGCCGGTGGCGGCGGTGTGCTTGGTGCGCCCGCCCACCTTGATCATCACCGTGGCTTCGGTGAGTGGTTCGGCCCGGTCATAGACGTTGTCGTCCAGGATCCGGTAGCGCACCACGGTGAAGTAGCTGCGCGCCCGGCCGAGCACGCGGTTTAACAGCAGTTCGTAGGAAGCCTCGGCTGCCGAGTACTCGTAGCCCAGGGCTTCGCGTTCCTTGATGGTGGAGAGCAGCTCCAGCACGAAGGGGTCGTTTTTGTCCAGATCGAAGCCGAATTCCCGGGCCTTGTAGAGAATGTTGGACTGGCCCGAGAGGTCGGAGAGCAGCACCCGTCGCACGTTGCCCACGGCCTCGGGGGTGATGTGCTCATAGGTGCGGGGATTTTTGACCACGGCCGAGACGTGGATGCCGCCCTTGTGGGCAAAGGCGCCGTCGCCGACGTAGGGCTGGTTGGACGGCGGGGCCTGGTTGACCATCTCGGAGACGAAATGGGCCGTGGGAGTTATAAGCGGCAGCTTGCCCTCGGGCAGGCAGTCGATGCCGCACTTGAGCATGAGCGAGGGAATGATGGAGCACAGGTTGGCGTTGCCGCAGCGTTCGCCGTAGCCGTTGATCGTACCCTGGACCTGGCAGGCCCCGAGGGCCACGCCTTCCAGGGAGTTGGCCACGGCCACGCCGGAATCGTTGTGGGCGTGGACGCCAAAGGGAATGCCGGGCAGGGCGACGGTCACGGCCTCGACGATGCGGCGGAATTCGTTTGGCAGGGTGCCGCCGTTGGTGTCGCACAGGACCAGCACGTCGGCCCCGGCCTCATGGGCCTTGCGCAGCACGGCCAGGGCGTAGTCCGGGTTGGCCTTGAAGCCGTCGAAGAAGTGCTCGGCGTCGAAAAACAGCTCCTGGACGTTGGGGCGCAGGAAAGCCAGGGAGTCGCCGACCAGTTCCAGGTTTCGCGGCAGGGTGGTGCCGAGCGCGTCGGTGACGTGGATGTCCCAGGTCTTGCCGAAAATGGTGACGACCGGCGCGCCGGATTCGACCAGGGCCTTGAGGTTGGGGTCGGCGGCGGCGGTTCCCCGGTGGTTGTGGGTGCTGCCGAAGGCGCTGACGGCGGCGACCTTCAGGCTGTAGTTCTGGATCTCCTGGAAAAACCGCTTGTCCGTGGGGTTGGAGCCGGGCCAGCCGCCTTCGACGTAGGCCACACCGAGTTCGTCGAGCTTGAGCGCGATGCGCAGTTTGTCCTCGGTGGTGAGGCTTATGTCCTCGGCCTGGGTGCCGTCGCGAAGGGTCGTGTCGTATATGGTAACGCGTCGCATAGGGTGTCTGCTTGTGGGAGCCGGGGCGCGCTGGTACGCGCCCCGGGCGTGTGCTTTGCCGGCCGGCCCGGGTATTTGGGTACGTCGTCCCGGCCGGCCCTGGTCGCGAAACGGAGGGCGTTTCGCGGGGGAACCTGCCTAGTCGCAGGCCTTGGTCGGCGCCTGGGACAGCCCGAAGGCGTCGTGCAGGGTCCGAACGGCCAGCTCGAGGTACTTTTCCTCGATCAGGCAGGTAATCTTGATCTCGGAGGTGGCGATCATCAGGATATTGATGTTTTCATTCTTGAGGATGGTGAACATCATGGAAGCCACGCCGGAATGGCTGCGCATGCCGACGCCGATGACCGAGACCTTGCAGACGTTGGTGTCGTGCTGGATGTCGGCCGCGCCGATTTCGGGCTGCAGCCGTTCCAGGATGGCCAGGGTCTTGTCCAGGTTGGCCCGGGAGATGGTGAAGGTCATGTCGGTGCGGCCTTCGCGGCCGGTGTTCTGGATGATCATGTCCACCAGGATGCCGGCTTCGGCGATGGGGGCGAAGATGGCGGCGGCCACGCCCGGGCGGTCCATGACGTTGCGCACCGTGATGCGGCACTGGTCCTTGTCGTAGGCTATGCCCGAAACCAGCACGTCTTCCATTTCCGTATCCTCCAAAGTGACCAGGGTGCCGGGATCGTCGGTAAACGTCGAGCGGACGCGAACCGGCACGTTGAATTTCTTGGCGAACTCAACCGACCGGATCTGCAGCACCTTGGCCCCCATGCTGGAGAACTCCAGCATCTCGTCATAGGAGATGCGGTCCAGCTTGCGGGCGGTGCCGCACAGGTTGGGGTCGGTGGTGTAGACGCCGTTGACGTCGGTGTAGATTTCGCAGACCTCGGCCTCCAGGGCGGCGGCCAGGGCCACGCCGGTGGTGTCGGAACCGCCCCGGCCGAGCGTCGTCAGGCGGCCCAGGCAGTCCACGCCCTGGAAACCGGCCACCACCAGCACGTCGTGGTCTTCAAGCAGGGCGTGCAGGCACTCGGTGTCGATCTCCATGATGCGGGCGCGGCAAAAATTGGAATTGGTGGTGATGGGAATCTGAAAGCCGAGCAGCGACCGGGCGCGAAGGCCGGCGTCCTTGCACAGCATGGCAAAAAGCGCCACCGAGACCTGCTCGCCGGTGGTCACCATCACGTCGAGTTCGGCCGGATCGGGATTGGCGGAGAACTCCTTGGCCAGTTCGAGCAGCCGGTTGGTCTCGCCGGACATGGCCGATAGCGCCACCACGACCTTGAAACCCTCGGCCTGGGCCTTTTGCACCCGGGCCAGGACCAGGCGCATGCGCTCCAGGCCCTTAACCGACGTCCCGCCGTATTTTTGAACCATAATCCGCATGGTTGCCTCCAAATGCTCCGGGGGATTCGCCGTCCCGGATGTTCATCCGGCCACAAGATCGGGACACGCCCGGGCCAGCGCGGCAAGCGCCGCCTGTCCCCTCGGCCCCCAGGCGGTCATCCGGCACACTCGGCCAGTCGCCGCCGGCAGCCAGTCGCATTCCAGGCGATTGGCCGGGAGCAGATCCCGTGGCAGGTATTCTCCCCACTCCACGACCACCAGGGCGTCGTCGCAGGCGGCCGCCTCCAGGTGTTCCTCCACCGAGGGATCGCCGCCGGGTATCCGGTAAAGATCCACATGGAACACTTCGGGTCGGGTCGGGTAGACATTGACGATATTAAAGCTCGGGCTGGCCACTTCGGCCTCGTCGCCGCCGGGCAGCGCCTCGGCCAGACCCCGGACCAGGGTGGTTTTGCCCGATCCCAGGTCGCCGCGCAAGAGCAGAGCCGCCCGTTTCCCCGGATCGGCCAGGACGGCGGCCAAGGCCCGGCCCAGGGCCAGGGTGTCGGCTTCGCCCGGCAGACGCAGGGTCAACGATTGGCTGGGGTCCATTGGCCGGGCTATTTCTTGAGTAGCGTGCCCAGCACGTCCCGCATGCCGATGATGCCGACAATGGCCCCGCCGTCCACCACCGGAATGGTGTGGTAGCCTTTTTCGGTCATGAGCGTGGCCACCGCGTCGATGCCGGTGTCGGGCGAGACGGTGACGGGATTCTTGGTCATGGCGTGGGCGGCGGTCAGGGCCGAGATTTTCTCCACTTCCCGGTCGAGATCCTTCATGGAACCCAGCGGAATGAAAGCGTCGAGCAGGGAAAAGACCGAGGGCAGGGACAGGTTCTTCTGCTGGGCCACCAGATCGGACTGGCACAGGATGCCGGTCAAGGCCCCGGCGGCGTTGACCACGGGCACGCCGTTGAAACCCTTGTCGAAAAGGAGCTGGGCGGCGGCGCTGATTTCGGTGTCTTCGGGGATGGTGACGACGTTTGCGGTCATCACGTCTTTGGCTGTGAGCATCCGTTACTCCGTGAGGGCGTGCGGCAGCATGCCGGCGATTTCCGAGGCCAGGTTGCCCCGCGCGGGATAGGCGTCGGCGAGCAATTCGCCGGCGCGCCCATGCCAATACACTGCAAGGCTGGCGGCGAGCAAGGGGGAAAGACCCCGTGCCGCGAGGCTTCCGGCCAGCCCGGAAAGCACGTCGCCCGAGCCGCCGACGGCCAGATTGGGGGCGATGACCGGACTGACGGCGGCCAAGCCGTCGGGCGTGGCCACCACTGTGGCCGGTCCCTTCAGCACGGCCACGCAGCCAAAGCGCGCGGCCAGTTCCCGGGCCGAGCCCAGCCGGTCGGCCTCGATGCCGGCGATGTCCGTGGCCAGCAGCCGGGCCGCTTCGCCGGGATGCGGCGTTATGATCGCGCCCGGGCCGAGCTTTGCCGCAAGCTCGGGCGAACGGGCCAGGAAATACAGGGCGTCGGCGTCGCAAATCACCGGACAGGGCAGGGGGAGCAGGGCGTCCAGAAAGCCGGCCGTGTCGTCGTGGCGGCCAAGGCCCGGCCCCAGGGCCACGGCCCCGGCCCCGGCCGCGAAATCGCGCACGGCGGCCGCGTCGTTGGCGCAAAAATGGCCGCCCGTGCCGATGGGCATGGTCATGACGTCGGGAAAGCCGGCTTTGAGCGACACCTCGACCGTCCCGGGACAGGCCACGCTGACCAGCCCAGAGCCGGCCCGAAGCGCGCCGAGGCCGGCCAAAAGCAGCGCGCCGGTCAGGCCCCGGCTGCCGCCGACAACCACCACCCGGCCGGCGCTGCCCTTGTGCAGCGTCGGAGAAATCGGCCGCACGACGTCCAGGATGCGCGGGGCGATGCGCCCGGCCAGGCAGGGATGGCGCTGGCGCACCACCCTCGGGATGCCGATCTCGCGCACCAGCAGGCGGCCGACAAAGGGAGCCGCCTCGGCCGTGACCAGCCCGGTCTTGGCCGCCTCGAAGGCCACCGTGGCGTCGGCCCGCACCACCACGGGCGACGGCCGGCCCGTAACCCCGTCCAGACCCGACGGAATGTCCAGGGCAAAAATATACGACCGCCCAGCCAGAGCATTTACCGCCGCGACTGCGGCCGCCATGTCCGGCCGCAACACGCCCCGAAAGCCCGTGCCGAGCAGCCCGTCCACGACGATGTCCGGCGCGTCCGACCCGGACAAATCCACCCGGGACAGCGGCAGCATCGCCAATCCCAACGTCGCAGCCAACCGGACGTTAGAGCCCGCCGCGCCCGTGTACTTGCCCCTGGCCCGGGCCAGCCCCACCGTGACCCGCGCCCCCCGGTTGTCCAGATGCCGCGCCAGGGCCACCGCATCGCCGCCGTTGTTGCCCGGACCAGCCAGTAACAGCACCCGCTTCCCGGCCACCTCGCCCACCTCGCCGATCAAGGCGTGCATGGCCTCGCGGCTGGCGTTCTCCATGAGCGCCAGAAACGACATGCCACACTCAGCCACACAGGCCGCATCCCACCCGGCAATCTCGGCCGGCGTCGGCAGAGCGTCGAAATAAAGAGAATCCAAGGACATGGCGATCTCCTTGAAGAGAACGAAAGAAAAGAATGCCTCCGGCGGCCGGGAGGGGGTTGCCCCCTCCCGGACCCTCCCAGTCTGGGGGCTTTG
>JBKICS010000127.1:0-7142 GCA_046567015.1 Acidobacteriota bacterium
CGTAGCCCACCTCAACGCGCACCTTGCGGTCATTCTTGCTGACCAGCAGCAACACGCCGTTGTCCTTGCCCTTTTGGCCGATGCCCCAGGCCTGGGCCACCTTGATGGCATAGTCTTCCAGGGGCTCGCCCTCGAGGGACGGGATGGTCAACACCACCACTTGCGTGGAATCCGAGCGCTCGAAGGCGGCCAGGGTGGCGTCCAGGCGGGCCACGGCGGCCGGGGAGAGCAGGCGGGCGGTGTCGTTGACCCGCCCGGTGAGGCGCGGCACGTCAAGGGCCAGGGCCACGGCCGCGCACAAGACCAGGACGACGGCGGCGACGAGGCCGGCGACACCCTGGCCGTGCCGCCGTGGGGTCCGGCACGCGCTGGCCGCGTCGGCCGGGGAGCGCGAGCGGGCGTCGCCCGCGCCCCGGGCGAGGGGGCTTCGGCCGAAACGCAAGTTCCTTGCATCGGTGGACACTGTCGGCTCCTGGGTAGGCACAGGCTGCTCTCCTTGCCTTGGTTGCGGCGGCGGTTCCCCGACCATGGCCGGGGCAGCGGCGGTACGCCGGCTCGCCGTGGGAACATTCCGTTTACATTGTCGCGTCCCGGCCTGCCTTGCGTGGCGAAAAGGGCCGGACGCGGGCAGCAGCGGCCGGCGGCCGTCGTGTCTAGAACTTCACCTTGGGGGCCTGGCTCGCGGCCTCGTCGGCCTTGTAGTACTCCTTGGGCTTAAGATGCAGCAGCAGCGAATTGGTGATGAAATTGGGGAAGGTGCGGATGGAGCCGTTGTAGAGCTCGACGGTCTGGTTGTAGCGCTGCCGGGCCACGTTGATGCGGTTTTCCGTGCCTTCAAGCTGATGCTGCAGGTCGCGGAAATTCTGGTCGGCCTTGAGCTGAGGATAGTTCTCGGCCACGGCGAGCAGGCGCGACAGGGCGGATTGCATCTGGCCCTGGGCCTGCTGGAAGGCGGCCATGGCCGCCGGATCGGCCAGGGTTTCCGGGGTAAGCTTTATCTGCCCGGCCTTGGCCCGGGCATCGGTCACGGCGGTCAGGGTGTCTTTTTCGTGGCTGGCGTAGCCCTTGACCGTTTCCACCAGGTTGGGGATCAGGTCCAGGCGTCGCTGCAAAGCGGCGTCCACGTTGCCCCAGGCGGCCTTGACCGCCTCTTCGTTGGTCTGCATCTGGTTGTAGCCGCAGCCGGTCAGGCCAAAAAGCACAAACACGACGGCAAGGAAGCCAAGAATTCTGGTCATGAGCGCTCCTTCAGAGAAATTCCGGCAATAGAAGGAGCATACGCCGGGAGACAGGCGGAGGCAAGGCGCCGGTGGAATGCGGGTGGGACCAGGGGGCTCGGGCAGGGACGTGTGAAGCGGCTTGGAAATGGCATCGCGCGAGTGACGACTTCCGGCCTACCTGGCCGTATCCGCCGGCGCATTGGCTGGCCTCGCCCAGGCAACAACAGGCCTTGGGCTTTCAAATACATCGTGCCAGACCATAAATTGGAAGCAGCCTGACCGATTTCAATGCCCAAAAGTGAGGGATTCCAAAGGGCTCAGCCCTTTGGCCGCCGGAGGCCTCTCCCTTTTCTCCCCGGCATCATGCGTACGCATACCCTAGTCGGCGCGGCCTCGGCCGAGGATGCGCGAGACGATGTCGCGGGAGTTGGACTCGGCTTGCAGGTATTCTTCCAGGGTCAGCCCCGCGCCCAGGGCCACCTTCTTGCGGCGCTCCTGGTTGACCAGATCGCCCGGTTCGTGGGCATCGTTGTTGATGACGAGCTTGGCCCCGAAGCGGCGGGCCAGGACGGCCACATGGCCGTTGGTCAGGCTGTGGCCCTTGCGGGTGGTGATTTCCAGGGCCACGCCGTGCTCGGCGGCCAGTTCCGCCTCCTCGGGAGTGAGCAGTCCCGGATGGGCCAGGATGTCGCAGCCGGCCTCGATGGCGGCCAGGTTGGTGCCGGTCTCCACCGGCTCCACGATGGTCTCGCCGTGGACCACCACGAGCTGGGCCCCGGCATTGCGGGCCCGGGCCACGAGCTGGGGAATCAGCGGCGGCGGCACATGGGTGATCTCCACCCCGCACAGCACCGTGACCCCGAGAAACGCCCCGGTCTCGGCCGCGAACCGGCTGATGTTGGACACGATGAGATCGAGATTGGAATGATCGGTATGGTCGGTCATGGCCATGGCCCGGTAGCCGGCCTTGGCCGCGCGCCTGGCCAGTTCGGCCGGAATGAGGACGCCGTCGGAGAACGTGGTGTGGGTGTGCAGGTCGATCATGGTCACATCTTGTATTTGGTATCGTTGGGGTCGAATTTTTCGAGCAGCTCCGTCCACTTGTCCGAATCGTCGCTGGAGAAGGCCACCACCGAGGCTTCCTTGGATTCGTTGGCCACCTGTTCGATGACCGCTTCGGACACCAGGATCGGGGCCTTGGCCCGAAGGGCCAGGGCGATGGCGTCGGAAGGCCGGCTGTCGATGCGGCGGATGCCGCCTTCCACTTCCACCTCGATGTCGGCGTAATACGTGCCTTCGGTGAGTTCCGTGACATGCACCGCCACCACATGGGCGTCGAGCTTGTGGATCATGTTGAGCAGCAGGTCGTGGGTCATGGGCCGGGGCAGCTCCACGTCGTTTAAGGACAGGGAGATGGCCATGGCCTCCATGGCCCCGATCCAGATGGGCAGAACGGTTTTTTCCTCGGTATCCTTGAGGATCAGCACCGGCACTTGCGATTCCTCGTCCAGGGCCAGCCCGAAGACTTTCATCTCAATCATGGTCTGCCTCCGCCTCCCCGATCAGGGAGTGCTTTTTGGCGAGAACGATGCGGACCCGCATGAGCCGTCCCGTGGCGTCGTCGGTCCCGGGCAGGGCCAGGTTGACGATGCGGCCGCCGCTGTCGCGGCCGCGCCAGGACGGTCCGCTTGCGCCGTCGCGCCGGCTTGGCCCTTCGATGAGCACCGTATCCGTTTTCCCCACCCGGGCGGCCAGGGAGGCGGCCAGGCGTTCGTCGAGCAGGCTTTGCAGCTCGGCCAGCCGGGCGGATTTGACCTCCTGGCCGATCTTCGGCTCCAGGCGTTCGGATGCGGTTCCCGGCCTGTCACTGTACATGAAGGAGAATCCGCTTTCAAATCCAACCTTTCGCACGAGATCGAGGGTGGCCTGGAAATCGGCCTCGGTTTCACCGGGAAAACCGACGATGAAATCCGTGGTCAGCGCGATGTCGGGCCGGGCGCGGCGCAGTTTGTCGACCAGGGTCAGGTAGGCGGCTGTATCGTAGCGCCGGCCCATGCGGCGCAGGACGTCGTCGGAACCGGACTGCACCGGCAGGTGCAGCGCCGGGCACAGCTCGGGCAGGGAGGCAAACCGGGCAATGACCGCGTCGTCGAGATCCTTGGGATGCGAGGTGGTGAACCGGATGCGCTCGATGCCGGGCACGGCGGCCACGGCGTCCAGCAGCGCGGCGAAACTCGTGCCGTCCCCGGCATCGTCCAGGCCGTAGCTGTTGACGTTTTGGCCTAAAAGCGTCACCTCGCGCGCGCCGCGCCGGGCCAGGTCTGTGCATTCGGCGATGACCGAGGCCAGGGGGCGGGATTTCTGCCGGCCGCGCACGAAGGGCACGATGCAGTAGGAGCAATAGTTGTCGCAGCCCTGCATGATGGAGACGAAGGCCCGGGGCGGCACCACCGCGTCCGGCCAGGACTGGTCGCGTTCGGGATAGGTTTCGGTGAAATCGAGCAGGGACAGGCGAAGACCGGGTTCGCGGGCGAGGCGGGCCAGGGCCTTCGGCGCGGCGGCGATGCCGTCGGTGCCGAACACCAGGCGCACCATGGGAAAACGCCGCCACAGGGCTGTGCCGAGCTGCTGGGCGGTGCAGCCGCCCACGGCAATAAACGCATTGGGATTGTCCCGATGGCGGTCGGCGATGCGGCCGATCTCACTGACCACTTTCTGCTCGGGCTTGTCGCGCACCGAGCAGGTAAAAAGGATGAAGCACTCGGCCTCCGTGTCGGATGCCGGGGTGAAGCCTTCCGCTATGAGGGAACGGGTGAGCCAGTCGCCGTCGCCGACGTTCATCTGGCATCCCATGGTCGTGACGTGAAATTTCATGGCGCTAGAGCCATAATGCACGAATGCCCGGCGGTAAAGGGCAGGGAGGGGGACAATCCCGCCAAAGCGGCCAGGGGCGGTGCCCTGGCTATTTTCGCCTTGGGACGGGATCGCCGTCCGCCGCCGGATCCTCGGGGCTGACGTCGGTGGTTGCCAGGGTGTGGTCCGGGCTCAGAGCCCAGCTTTCGATGTGCTTGTAGACGATGACCTTGTCCGCAAGCAGGTCGCCGTGCTGGCGACAGAAGCGCTCCAGCGCGCCTCGGGGCGCGATCAGCTCCACGTAAAGGCTCAGCTTGTCGTTTGGCACTTCGTGCTTGGCCGACTGCACCGCGCCGCCGCCGCTGTAGCCGTAGTGGGCATGGTGGGCCACGGCGCTTAGGATGCCGTCGGCCTTGGCCGCGTCGATGATCTCCTGATACAGCGGCCGGGTGAACATCTTCTTGATCTTGTGGACGGTTTTCTTGTCGCCCGGCGTCATAAAGATGCGGATCTGGCCGATCTCGCTGCCGGACACCGAGTAGCGCCGGGACATGGCTTGCTCCCCTGCGCCGCTGGGATTGCCCGGGTCCGGCGCATCGGTCGGCGCGCTGACGACGACGCCCCGTTTGAGGTGGATCGGCATGGCCTGGCACATGGTCCGTATAGCCCCGCCGGCCTGGTCCTTGAGCGCGGCACAGGCGTTTGAAAGCTCAATGAACCGGATGGCGCCCAGGCTGCCGTTGCGGCTTCGGGCGGTGCGCAGGGAGCTGTCCGGGGGCAGGGCCAGGCGGGACAGCTTGGGCACGCCGATGCGCTGGGACAGGTAGATGCCGGAGTGGCCGCTGATCAGATAGGCGATGAAGCAGGCCGTGGCCACGTAGACCACAAAGCCGCTGTGCATGAGTTCCGACTGGCCGCCGAAAAGTTCGATGGCCATGATGGTGCAGGCCAGCGGCGTATTGGTCGCGCCGGCGAAGACCGCGACAAACCCCAGGCCGGCGAAAAGCGCCACCGGGGCATGGAGCAGCCCGGCCATGGCGTTGCCAAGGGCCGCGCCGATGAAAAACAGCGGCGTCACCTCGCCGCCCTTGAAGCCGCTGCTGAGCGTGACGGTGGTGAAAAGCGTTTTCCACCACCAGCTCAGCGGCCCGGCCCCGCCTTCCTGAAACGAGGAAAGAATGGAAACCTGGTCCGGGAAATGCGGGTCGGCCGTGACCCCCAGTCCCAGGTAGTCGGGACCGATCAGGTAGGCCAGGACGATCACCACGACGCCGCCCACGGCCGGCCGCCAGATGGCCTTGGGCACGGCTTTCTTGAAGATGGCGCCCAGGCTGTGGGCCATCTCGGCGAACAGCACGCTGCCAAGCCCGAAGGCCACGGCGGCAATGCCCACCTTGACGAGCAGGAGCACGTTGAGATGCGGCACGTCGGCCAGAAGAGCGGCTTGCCCAACGTTGCCGATGAAATAGTGGGTGTGGTGGATGCCAAGGGCCGTCGTCGTCCAATCGCCGGCCACGCTGGCGATGAGGCAGGGGATGATGGCTTCGAAGCCGATGCGGCCAACGGCCAGCACTTCGGCGGCGAAGACCGCGCCGGTCAGCGGCGTGCCGAAGACCGCGCCGATGCCGGCGGCCACGCCGGCCATGAGCAGGGCGCGGGTGTCCGCCGTGGTCAGGGTCAGCAGGCGGCCAAGACCGCTGGCGATGCTGCCGCCCATCTGCACGGCAGTGCCCTCCCGGCCGGCCGAGCCGCCGAAGAGATGGGTGATGATGGTGCCGGCCAGCACCAGCGGGGCCATGCGCCGGGGGACGCCGCCGCCGGGATTGTGAATCTGGTCGATGATCAGATTGTTGCCGGCCTCGGCCGACTTGCCGAACGCGCTATACATCCAGCTCACGCCCATGCCGGCCAGGGGAAGCAGAAAGAGCAGCCAGGGAATGCCGGAAGCCATGTCGGTGGCCCAGCGGGCCCGGGTCGCCAGGTCAAGCGCCCAGAGAAACAGGGCCACCGCCGCGCCGACGGCCGCGCCCACGGGCGTGGCCAGGAGCAGCCACTTGAGCGCGTAGCCGCCGAGCAGCGCATGCTCCCGGGCATTCCAGCGAAAGGGCATGGTCCCTCCTGTGCGGCCCGGGTACACGAAACGCAACACGCCGCCGCATAAGGCCGGATGCCGGCCTTGAGCGAGGGTAGCGCCCGGATGATCGGCCTGTCAAATGCGCCCCGGCCGCGTTGTCGGCCGGCTTGTGCCTGAGGCGGCTGGTCCGGGGAAAACTCCTGACGGCCGGTGGTGTCGGCGCGGGTCACGGTTTTCCCGGTTGCGTCGTTGCCAGCGCGGCCCATTTCCAGGTTCGCAAAAGGCGACAAAATGGGTTAGGCTGGCCCAAATGCCGGTGGACCGGGGCAGGCATTGGCTTCCCCGACCCCACGCCAGGCATCCGGAGGTCGACGCCATGGAAACGCGCCTTGAAACCGACAGCCTCGGCGAAGTGGCCGTCCCCGCCGACAAGCTCTGGGGAGCCCAGACCCAGCGGGCCATCGACTATTTCACCATCGGCACGGAACGCATGCCCCGGGAGATGATCCGGGCTTACGGCCTGCTCAAGAAAGCCGCCGCCACGGTCAACCGCGCCCAGGGGCGGCTGCCGGGCGACCTGGCCGACCTCATTGTCGTGGCCTGCGAGGAGATGCTCGAACACCGGCACGACGCCATGTTTCCCCTGCACGTCTGGATGTCCGGCTCCGGCACGCAGTTCAACATGAATGTCAACGAGGTCATCTCCAACCGCTGCTGCCAGCTCGCCGGCACGCCCCTTGGCTCCAAGCGGCCGGTGCATCCCAACGACCACGTCAACATGGCCCAGTCCACCAACGACAATTTCCCCTCGGCCATGTACATGGCCGCAGCCATTGCCGTGGTGGAGCGCCTGCTCCCTGCGGCCACCAAGCTGCGCGGCACGCTTGCCGCCAAGGCCGAGGTCTGGAAGGACATCGTCAAGATCGGACGAACCCATTTGCAGGACGCCACGCCGCTGACGCTCGGCCAGGAATTCTCCGGCTATGTTGGGCAAA
>JBKICS010000128.1:0-5821 GCA_046567015.1 Acidobacteriota bacterium
ATGCGCGCCAGGGCGGCGGCCAGCAGCTCGGCCCGGGTCTGGGACAGGTTCAGGATGCTTAAAAGCCCGACGAAAAGCGACACGTCCGAGCGGCGCTCGTTGGCCTCCCGGGCCAGCTCCAAGGTGCGCTCGGCCACCTTGCGCTCGAGGTTTTGGGCATGGTCCTCGATATTCTCCCGGGCTTCCTTGAGGCGCGAGGCCAGGGCGTCGATGCCGGCGTAGATCTCCTCGATTTCCCCGGCGTCGGCGGTGGTCTTGGGAGGGTCGCCGACTTCCTTGGGGAAGTAGCGGCGCAGCACTTCCGTTGCCCGGCGCAGATTGACCACCACCAGCCGGTCGAAAAACACCTGCAGTGTCAGATAGAAAGCGCCCATGCCCAGGGCGAAGAGGGACAGGAAGCCGACGGTTTTGCCCTTGATCTGGCCCAACGCGCCGGCCACGGGCATGGTCACCATGTCCAATCCCACCAGTTCTCCGTCATGCCGCCAGAATCCCCTGGCGTCGCCGTAGCGCTGCAGCAGCGCCTTGGGCGCCTCGGCCGGGTCGCCGTGGCAGTGCAAGCAGGAGGCCTCGAAGCGCACCGGCCGGGCGGCCACGAACACTTCCTCGTCGTCACGCGGCGTGATTTCCTCCAGCCGAGTCAGCATCGGGTCGGCCGCAAACCGTTCCATGACGCTGCGCTCGAAAGCATCCGCCTCGTAGTCCGGGTTGCGCGCCCCAACAGCCACCCGGCGGTAGCGGAGCTGGTCGCCGTGGACATTGAGGTCGCTCATGACCTTGCGGGTGATAAACGAGGTGGACATGGCCTCCAGCACGAAGGCGTCGGGCGGCAGCCGTTCGTACATGGCCGGGCGCAGCACCTCGCGCACATAGGCCTGCACGGCCTCGGCCTGGGACAGCACCAGGGAGGCCTTGTGCTCGGTGTCGGTGACGAGCTGGTCGCGCAGGTTGGCGGAGATGAGCACGGCGAAAAAGGCACCGAGGGCGACCATGCAGATCGACAGCCCGACCATGAAGCGGTGTTTGAGGGTTTTCATGGCGACTCCTGGGCGGAGTTTGGGGCGACCGGGCAAAAAAGGCAATGCAACCGAGCGGCTTCAGGCTGCCAACCGGAGTTGGCAGACAATCTGCCATCTTTAAAAAATATCGTTATAATTAAGCATGATAACATAACTCTCCCCTTGGCCCTGCCTTTGCAGGAGGGCTTTGCCGGCAATGCTGGCTGTCTGGTCAGGATAAGGAGTGCGTATGTACCTCAATGGGGATCTCTACAGCGTAGACAAGAGGGAGGTTTGCAATGGCTGAAAAACGGTGGCTGACGGAGGACAAGCTCGCCCTGATCATCGGGTTGTTCTTGTTCCTGCTGTCCATGCTCAATTTCTCCGGCATCGATCTGCTCGGCTGGGGCATCAAGGTCAACGTCTGGACTTCCTTTAGCAAAGCCTTGGCAACGGCGACTCCCTACTACAAAGATCTCGGCGGCTGGGGCGCGCTTTTCGCGACCTATGTCTTCATCACCGCCGTACTGGCGGTCGGCGTACGGCTGCTCGGCGGCAATGTCGGCAAATTCATCAGCAGCTTTTCCGTGGTGTTCTTTGTCAGCTACGCCTGTTGGATTCTGGGCAATTATGCGGTCATCGCCGCCACGCCGGATCAGATTGCCAAATTCGGCATCCCCTGGTCCTTGGGGCTGACGGGCGAGGCCGGATTCATCATCGCCCTGCTGGCCGGCGTCTTTATCGGCAACTTCATGCCCGGCGTGGCCCAGCAGCTCAAGGAAGCGTTGCGGCCCGAAATGTACGTCAAGATCGCCATCGTGGTCTTGGGCGCGGAACTGGGCGTCAAGTCCGTGGACGCCCTGGGCCTGGCTTCCTCGGTCATCTTCCGGGGCCTGTGCGCCATTGTCGAAGCCTATCTGATCTATTGGGCCCTGGTCTATTACGTGGCCCGCAAACACTTTAAATTCAGCCGGGAGTGGGCCGCGCCCCTGGCTTCCGGCATCTCCATCTGCGGCGTGTCGGCGGCCATCGCCACCGGCGGGGCCATCCGCGCCCGGCCCATCGTGCCCATCATGGTTTCCTCGCTGGTGGTGGTCTTTACCTGCGTGGAAATGCTCATTCTGCCGTTCGCCGCCCAGTGGGGCCTGTCCACCGAACCCCTGGTGGCCGGCGCCTGGATGGGCTTGGCCGTCAAATCCGACGGCGGGGCCATCGCCAGCGGCGTCATCACCGACGCCTTGATCCGGGCCAAGGCCTTGGCCGACTACGGCATCAATTATCAGGAAGGCTGGGTGACCATGACGGCCACCACCATCAAGATCTTTATCGACGTCTTTATTGGTGTCTGGTCCTTCGTCCTGGCTGTTATCTGGTGCACCATGATTGATTGCAAGCCCGGGCAGCGCATGCGTTTCTCGGAAGTGCTCGACCGCTTCCCGCGTTTTGTCCTGGGCTATGTGGTCACCTTCCTGATTATGCTTATCCTGTGCGCCAAGGGCGGCGACATGCTGAAGTTCGGCAAGGCGGCCATCGCCGGCACAGGCACCTTCCGGGGCATCTTTTTCATCTTGACCTTTTTTACCATTGGCGTGGTCTCCAATTTCAAGAAACTCTGGGAGGAAGGCATCGGCAGACTGGCCGCCGTGTATGTGGTGTGTCTGTTTGGCTTCATCATCTGGATCGGGCTTTTTATCTCCTGGCTGTTCTTCCACGGCGTCAAGCCGCCAATTGTCTAGTTTATAGGAGCATCTCATGGAAATACCAAAAGAAGTCAACGTTGCTGCCGAAATGGAAAAGATGGAGTACGAACCGCTCCAGCCTGTTGAGATAAAACTGATCCGCTGGAGTCTCGGGCTTGGCACGTCGCTTTTGGTGGTGCTCTACTTCGTCAGCGCCATCTTTTTCCCCGGCACGCACGGGTAGGGGAGAGCATACGTGAACAGGTGGGGGCGGTTTGAAGATGCTTCAACCGCCTTCGCCTGTTTCTTGTCTCGCCAAGGGGTGGTCGTCGTCGTCGGCGGCACTTGTCGGACACGATCGAACTTCGCGGTTTGAGCAATCACTATGAGGCGGACATGAATACCTACACGATACGCTATATTTCCGGCCCGCAGCACGCGCTGCGCATTTCCGACGTGGTCCAGGTCGAAGGGGCTTCGCTGGCCGCCGTCCTGGCCGACAAGAGTCCCTGGCCCGTGGAAACGAACATGGCGCAGACCTGCGCCTGGGCGAAAAATCCCGGGACCAGCCTGTATCATGTGGAGGCCTGGGAGGCGGAATTGGTTATCGCTTCCTGACGCAGCGCGGCCGGGCAGGCCCAGGCGACGCCTTTGGCCGTTGTCGGGTGGCCGGCCTGGCGGCCACGGCGGACGCGCGGAGGTGTTGTTGCCAGCCGGTGATGGCCGCCGCACCGGGCGCATGACGACCGCATTTCCGGTCCGGCGTAGCGACGATTCGAAGATGCGGCGACGGGCGGTCCATTCGGGCCGCCCATTTGCGTGGCAAGCTCCCGCTTGACGTCCAATATCCGCCTGGGGCATAATCGCGGCCTTCTGGCGTGACCGGCTCCAACGGCTGCCACAATTGGTCACAACGCCGCCCGGGGACAGGATTGCAGTCTCTCCACGCCCGGTCCCTGTCTCCGCCATCCCCGCTGCTTGCCAAACGCCGGCAACGGCATTATCTCACTGCCTCCCGCATTTTAACCCCTCGCCGGAAGAGCCCATCATGTCGGAGCGAACACCCCATATTTCCTTGCCCCTTGAGCGGCTCGTGCCCCGGGTTCTCGATATCACCCCGGAAGAACTCGACACCTGGCCCGAGGACGTGAAAAACCTTGCCGTGGCCGTGGCCGCCGAGCTGTTTCTGGTGCGCTCGAATCCCTTTATCAATGCCGACGACGTCAAGGCCTCGGTGGAAAAGCGGCTGGCCGCCGCCAACCCCAAGGCCTGGGGCAACTATCCGCGCACCATCAAGAAGGCGTACAAGGCCTTCTGGGACGTCTACGAGGCCGACAGCCGCTTTCGCGACAACTTAGTCGAGCGCCTGCGCCAGTTTCTGCCCCACGAGGACGTGGTCACCGCGCCCCATTCGCTCATCGAGTGCTCAACCGACGCCACCGACCTGCGCATGGAGCTGCCGCTGTGCATGCTCCTGCCCGAGTCCGAAGCCCATATCCGCCACATCCTGCGCCTGGCCAACGAACTTGAATTCGCCATCATTCCGCGCGGCGGCGGCTCGGGCCTGACCGGCGGGGCCATTCCGGCCCATCGTCGCTCGGTCATCCTCAGCCTATCGAAATTTAAGAAAATCCTGTCCATCGACACCGAGGCCAAGACGCTGTGCGCCCAGACCGGCGTCATTACGCTCACCGCCATCAAGGCGGCGGCGGCCAAGGGCTTGCTCTTTACCGTGGACCCGGCCTCCAAGGCGGCCTCGTCCCTTGGCGGCAACATCGCCGAAAACGCCGGCGGGCCATTTGCCTTCGAATACGGCACCACGCTCGACAACATCATCAGCTACCGCATGGTCGAGGCCACGGGCGAGATCATCGAGGTGCGCCGGGTAGACCACCCGCGCCACAAGATCCGGCCCGACGAGACGGCCGTCTTCGAGATCCTCGACGAGGACGGCGCCGTGCGCGACGTGGTGACGCTGCCCGGCAACCAGATTCGCGGCGTGAACCTCGGCAAGGACGTCTCCAACAAGTTCCTCGGGGGGCTGCCCGGCGTGCAGAAGGAAGGCGTGGACGGCATCATCACCGAGGCCTGCTTCGCCCTCTATGCCATCCCCAAGTATTCGCGCACGCTGTGCCTGGAGTTCTTCGGGCGCTCCATGAAAAACGCCATGTGCGTCATCCGCGACGTGGTCGGCCTTCGCAACCGCATCCGCGAGGAAGGCGACGCGGTCAAGATTTCCGCCCTGGAAGAGTTCAACTCCAAGTACGTCCGGGCCATCAACTACGCCAAGAAGAGCACGACCTACGAGGGCGAGCCCATTTCCGTGCTGCTCCTGCAGCTCGATTCCGACGACGAGGACGCCATGTTGCGGGCCGCCGCCGACATCGTGGACATCGTCGATCCCTACGACAACGTGGACGTGTTCGAGGCCAAGGACGCCAAGACCGCCGAACTCTACTGGGAAGACCGCCACAAGCTTTCGGCCATTTCCCGGCGCACCTCGGGATTTAAGATCAACGAGGACGTGGTCATCCCGCTGTCGGTCGTGCCGGAGTTCGCCGAATTCCTGGAGGAGCTCAACCTCAAGTGCATCGCCCGGGCCTACCGCACGGCCCTGCAGAACGCCGGTCGGCTGCCCGGCATCCCGGCTTCGGACGAGTTTATCGCCATGGAGCTGGAATTTTGCGACCGGGTGCTGCGCGACAAGATTTCCGCCCGCGACCTGTCGGACTCGGAAGTCGAGGTCCAGACCCACTATTTCTTCACCGATTTGAGTTCGCGCTACCCGCGGCTTAAGGACCGGCTCGCCGCCATCCACGCCGAGATGACCGCCACCCGCATCGAAGTGGCCAGCCACATGCACGCGGGCGACGGCAACTGCCACGTGAACATCCCGGTCAATTCCAATGATCCCGAGATGATGCGCGAAGCCTGGGAAGCCGCCGAAGAGGTCTTCGAGACCGTAACACGCCTTGGCGGCGCGGTCTCCGGCGAGCACGGCATCGGCATCACCAAGATCGCCTTCCTGGCCCAGGACAAGATCGACGCGCTGCGCGCCTACAAAAAGCGCGTGGACCCGAAAAACATCATCAACCCGGGCAAGCTCACCACCCGCACCCTCGAGGTCGAACCCTACACCTTTTC
>JBKICS010000129.1:0-3965 GCA_046567015.1 Acidobacteriota bacterium
TGCCGCGTCGAGGCCGTCGAGAAATTCATCCAGAAAGAGCATGGCTGGCCGGCAGGCCAGGGCCCGGGCCAGGAGCACGGCCCGAAGCTGCCCGTTGGAGAGGGATTCCAGCGTGTTGTGGCGCAGATGGCCGATGCCGAGGCGCGTAAGGACGTCGCCCAGGACCGCCAGTTCCGCCGGGCTCGGCCCGCCCTGGACGTAGACGGCGTCGCGGGGGCCGGACAGGATGATGGTTTCGGCGGTCAGATGTCCCCAAAGCCGCTTGAATGTCCGCTGGATCTCCGGAGACACGATGCCGAACCGGTGGCGCAGGCCGATGGGCGAGGCCCGGCCGGGACCGTCGCCGCTGCGGTAGGCCCGGGTTCCCCGGCCGTCGTCGTCGGGCCAGATGTCGCCGCGAAGGACGCGCAGCAAGGTGGATTTGCCCGAACCGTTGCCGCCGAGCACGAGCAGCGTTTCGCCCTGGTTAACGGCAAGCGAGATGTCGGACAGGGCAGGTGTGCCGCCGAAAGTGACGCTGACATGGTCGAGGATGATGCGCATGGGGAAAGCCTTGGCGGGGAGTGGCGGAAAAAACACGGGCCTCCCGAATCGGGAGGCCCGTGCGCAATGGCTTGGTCGGGCCGGATCAGAGCAGTCCGGCGGTGGCGAGCACGGCTTGAAGCTTGGCCTTGTTGGCCGGGTCCAGGGGAACCATGGGCAGACGGACCTCGAAGGGGAACCGGCCCATGAGATCGAGCGCCGCCTTGGCCGGCACGGGGTTGGTCTCGATGAAGGCGACCCGGTAGAGCGGGCTCATCTTGTAGTGGAGCGCCTTGGCTGCGGTCAGGTCGGCGGCAAGGGCCGCCTCGCACATGTCGGACATCATCTTGGGCACGAAGTTGGAGACGACCGAGATGACGCCGCGTCCGCCGATGGTCATGGTGGGCAGGGCGGTGAAGTCGTCGCCGGACAGCACCTGGAAGTCCTCGCCGCAAAATTCCAGCACCCGCGAGACCTGGTTGAGGTCGCCGGTGGCTTCCTTGACGCCGACGACCTGCTTGATTTCCTTCTTGAGGATGGCCAGGGTCTCGGGAAGCAGGTTGACGGCCGTGCGGCCCGGCACGTTATAAACGATAAAGGGCATGTCCACCCGTTCGGCAATGGCCTTGAAATGGGCGATCAAGCCGGCCTGGGTGGGCTTGTTGTAATACGGGGTGATGAGCAGTGCGCCGTCGGCCTTGGCGTCCTTGGCATCCTGGGTCAGTTCGATGGCCTCGCGGGTGTTGTTGGAGCCGGCCCCGGCCAGGACAGGCACACGGCCTTTGACCTGATCGACGCAGATGCGGATGACCCGTTTATGTTCCTCGTGGGACAGCGTGGCGGATTCGCCCGTTGTGCCGCAAGGGACAAGGCCATGGATGCCCTGCTCGATCTGCCACTCGATAAACGCGCGATAGGCCTCTTCATCGACTTCGCCGTTTCGAAATGGCGTCACCAACGCCGTGATTGCGCCGCGAAACTCCATACGATCCTCCTTGGGATAGAAACCCCGTCAATTCCTAGAATGTTTTTGGCGCGGCGGCAAGTGGGCGGGACGCTGTCCGGTCAATCGGAGGCTTGCGGCCCATCCCGTTGCCGGACGTCGTCGCGCCAATCGATCAGCGGCGCGCAGCAGCCGTGCCCGACTCCGAGCAGATACCGGAAATGCTTGCCGCGGACCGGATCTTCGGCCAGACGGCAGCGGTAGCAGACGGCGGCGGCGTCCCAATAGAGGTCCGGGCAGCGTTTCCGGTAGCCATGGCGGATATGCGACTCCACGCACGGGTCGGACAGGCAGCACCAGCCGCAACCGACGCAGGGCAAGGAACTCAGACGGAAAGCAGATGGGCTGCTTGACCGGTGGTCAAGCCGGAAATCGCGGTCGTCATGGCGCGATTACTCCTGACGGCCCCGTTACCGAGGTGGGGCCAGATTAAAGGGTATCAATCAAGCTTACCCTCGTTACCGCCGATGCACAACCGTAGGAAAGAAACATCCACGCCCTGCGCCGCCGGCATGGGGCAGTGCCGGCCAAGGCCAAAAACCCCTTACAGTGTTTCTTCCCATCGGGGCGGCCGGGGGCAGTTCTCCAAATCCGGGCTTGACTTGCTCGTGCAACTTTGTTGCATTGTCGGCGGGACAACAAACCGATTCGAAGGAGCAGCAATGATGCGCCGCCTGATTCTTCCCGTACTGGGTGTGTTCCTCGCCCTGGCCGCCCCGGCCCAGGCCGGATTGCTGGTCGCCGTCAGCATCGCCCCCCAGGCCTATTTTCTCAAGCAGATCGCCGGGGACCGGGCCGACGTCGTGGTCATGGTTCCGGCCGGGGCCGATGCCCATACCTACGAACCCCGGCCCAGGCAACTGGCGGAACTGGGCAAGGCGGCGGTCTATTTCGCCGTGGGCATGGATTTCGAAAACGCCTGGCTGCCCCGGTTCGCCTCGGTCAATCCGAAGATGGCCATTGTGCATACCGATGCCGGCATCGAAAAGATGCCCATGCGCGCCCACGACCACGACGATCAGGACGACCACGACGCTCCTACCAAAACCGGCCATGCCGACACGGCCAAGAACGGGCACGACGACCACGCCAAGGCCGGGCAAGGGCACGAGCGCCATGATGGCGAGCCCGATCCCCACGTCTGGCTGTCGCCCAGGCTGGCCAAGATCCTCGGCGCTGCCATGCGCGACGCCCTGGCCAAGGCCGATCCCGAGGGAGCGGCCGCCTATGCCGCCGGGTACGACCGCTTTGCCGCCGCCTGCGACGCCCTGGACGCCGACATCCGAAAAAGCTTTGCCGATCTGCCCCCGGGCGTGCATAAATTCATGGTGTTTCATCCGTCCTGGGGGTATTTCGCCCGGGACTACGGGCTGACCCAGGAACCCATCGAGCAGCTCGGCCGCGAACCCGGGCCCAAGGCCCTGGCGGCGCTCATGAAAGAGGCCAAGGCCGACGGCGTCACCGTCGTTTTCGTCCAGCCGCAGATGAATGCCGCCCAGGCCGAGACCATCGCCAAGGGCATCGGCGGCGTCACCGCGGCCATCGACCCCCTGGCCGAGGACTGGCCGGCCGGGTTGCTCGCTGCGGCCAAGGCCCTGCGCCAGGGCCTCGTCGGCCAAACGGAGGCCAAGTGACCGATCCTGTCGTCGCTATCCGCGACCTGACCTTTGCCTACAACGGCCAGGACGTGCTTTCGGGCATTGACCTCACCGTGGCCCCGGGCCAGCGCCTGGCCGTGCTCGGTCCCAACGGCGGCGGCAAGACCACGCTCCTTAAGCTCATCCTCGGCATTCTGACCCCGACTTCCGGGTCCATAACGGTTTTCGGCGATGTTCCGGGCCGCCACAGTTCCCGTATCGGCTACGTGCCCCAGCGCCTGGACGGCGTGGCCGAGCGCCGGGATCTGCCCGTGCGGGTGCGCGAAGTGGTGCTCATGGGGCTGCTTTCCCCGGGCCGGGGCGGTTTTCGCTACACGGCCGAGGAAAGGGATCGGGCCGAGGCCGCGCTTAACCGGGTGGAGATGATCGGGCTTTCCGACAAGCGTTTTTGCGAACTCTCCGGCGGCCAGAAACAACGCACCCTCATTGCCCGGGCGTTGGTCGCCGAGCCGGGCCTGCTCATTCTCGACGAGCCGACCGCCAACATCGACCCCCAGGGCAAGTTCTGTCTCTACGAGGTGCTGGCCCGCATCGGCGAAGGCGTCACCTCCCTCGTGGTCAGCCATGACCTGAGCATCCTGGCCGCCGGGGTCACGGCGGCGGCCTGCGTCAACGGTCGCCTGTCCTACGCCCCGGAGCCCCGGCTCAACCAGGACATGATGGATCTGCTCTACGGCGTGCACAGCCACACCTGCCCCATGGACGCCTTCCTGCGCCGCATGCCTCCGGACCTGGCCGGACTGGCCCCCTTGGAGACCCGATGATCGCCGATCTGTCCCTGC
>JBKICS010000130.1:0-5237 GCA_046567015.1 Acidobacteriota bacterium
GATCAACATCCAACATGGCCCGTCTCCAGTGCGACGCGGACGCACAGTCTTTTGGCCCGGCGGGCCGTCTCAGAACCGCTCGAACTGTTCATCCTCGCCTTCCATGTCGATGTCCACGGCCTTGGTTCTGGCCGGCGCGGCCTTGGCCCTGGTCCGGGGCAGGGCCTTGGCCGGGGCGCGCGAAGCCGGCTTGGCCGATGAGCGGCTCATGGTCTGGCGCAGGCCGGCGTCGAGGCGGAAGTAGGCGATGCTGGCCTGCAGCTGTTCGGCCTGGGCCGAGAGTTCTTCCGAGGTGGAGGCCAGTTCCTCGGAGGCCGAGGCGTTTTGCTGGATGACCTGATCGAGTTGTTGCAGGGCCTTGTTGACTTGCGCCGAACCGGAGGATTGTTCCTGGCTGGCGGCGTTGATCTCCTGGACCAGGTCGGCCGTGCGCTGGATGTCGGGCACGAGCTTGCCGAGCAGTTCTCCGGCCCGCTCGGCCACGGTCGTGGAGGAGCGGGAGAGCTGGGTGATCTCCGAGGCGGCCGCCTGGCTGCGCTCGGCCAGTTTGCGGACCTCGGCGGCCACCACGGCGAAGCCCCGGCCGTGTTCCCCGGCCCGGGCGGCTTCCACGGCGGCGTTTAGGGCGAGCAGGTCGGTCTGACGGGCGATCTCCTCGATGATTGAGATCTTGCCGGCGATGTCCTTCATGGCGGTTACGGCCTGGGCCACGGCCTGGCCGGATTCCCGGGCGTCGCCGGCGGCCTTGAGGGCGATGGCTTCGGTCTGGCCGGCGTTGTCGGCGTTCTGGCTGATGCTCGAGGCCATTTCCTCCATGGCGGCGGAGGATTCCTCCACGGCCGAAGCCTGTTCGGTCGCGCCCTGGGAAAGCGATTCGGCCGAAGCACTCATTTCCTCGCTGCCGGAAGCCACGTTTTCCGCCCCGGACTGTACTTCGCTGACCACGTCGCGCAGCCGTTCGATCATCTCGGCCATGCCGAGCAGGAGCGCATCCTTGTCCGAGCGGGGCGTGACGGAAACGGTCAGATCACCCTCGGCCAGGTGGCCGGCCACGTCGGCAACCATGCGTTCGGCCGCGATCATACGTTCCATCGCGCCTAACAGCGTGCCTATCTCGTCGCGGCTGTCGATGACGACGGCCACGTCGAGATCGCCGTGGGCCATGGCTTCGGCCACGTTGATGGCCCCCCGAACGCCTTGCAGGATGGCCTTGGTGATGAACACGGCAAAAAGCAGGCCGAGCAGCACGGCCGCGCCGGAAACGCCAAGGCTCATTTGGTTGGCCAGGAGGGCCTCGCCGGCCATGCTGGTCTTTTGGGCATCCACGGCGTCGGTGGCGAGCTGGCCGGCCCGATCCGCGGCGGCGGCCATGTCCTTGACCACCGCGGCCTGGGCTTCGGCCGCCTGGACAAAGCCGTCCATGCGATTTTTGTAGATCTCGGCCTTGGAGATGATTTCAGCCAACAACGTCCGGTCTTCCGGGGTGGTCAGCTGGGCCGTGGTTTCGCGGGCGACGGCCATGAGCTTGTCGAGAATCGAGCGGGCGCTGTCCATGTGGGACTTGTCGCCCCGCCACAGGTAGTACAGGACTTCGATGCGGGCGCGCAAAAACTGCTGCGCGAGGTTTTCAATCTTCAGACGCAGGGTCGAGGACCGGATTGCCGCCTCGCCGCCGGCGTCGCCGGATCGTTTCTGCATGTCCTCCAGGCGCGCGGCCAATTCCTCGGTGACCTTCTGCAAGGCCGACGCCGCTTCAACGACAGTCTTGAGAGTGTCTTCCCTGGTCTTCTCGCTTTCCAGGTAACGGGTCAGCCCGGATTCATAGGCGTTGGCGGCGGTCACGAAGGCGTCCATGCGCTCGATGTTCCGGGGGTCCTGGAGGGTGTGTTTGAGCGTCTGGGCCTTGTCCCGGGCCTCGCCGAGATGCTTGCGGAAAGCGTCCAGCTTGGCCGTGTCCTTGGAGCTTATGAAATAGAGCATGTCCATGCGGGCATTTTGCACGCCGTCGCTGATGGTATTGACGACGTCCATCTTCTCGGCCCGCGAGATCACCTTGCCAAGGCTTAGGTACCCGATGCCGGACACGACGATGCAAAACAGGATGAGCAAGCCAAAGCCCGTGCCGAGCTTGAAGGCGAGACCGCGATTGCGAAACATGGCACACCCCCGGGTTCGAGTTCTGGTGAGGAGGCCGCCCCTTTGCCGGGGAGGCGAGCGCAGCGGGAAGATCCCGATGCATTCCTTGCGGCAGTTGTCGCCGCGAGCACCTGCGTGACGAAGGCTTAGCGGAAAAAATCCGAATCGGATGGCGCGGCTTCGGCTCGGGCCTCTGGCTGCGCAGTCGTTTTGTCATCCGCGACGACCAGTTGGGACAGATCCTGGATTTCATCGCTGGAAAAAACCTTGTCCACGTCGAGCACGAGCAGGAAGCGTTCGCCGTGTTTGCCGATGCCCCGGATGAAGTCGGCGCGCACGGCGGCGCCCATGCGCGGCGGCGGGTCGATGCGGTCGGTTTCCAGCTCCAGGACTTCCTTGACCGAGTCGGCCAGCGCGCCCATGACGGAAATGGCGTCGTCTTTTTTGATCTCGACGATGACGATGCGGGTGTTGAGCGTGCGTTCCACCTGGCCCAGGCCGAACTTCATCCGCAAATCGACGACAGGCACGGCGCTGCCGCGCACGTTGACCACGCCCCGCATGTATTCCGGCGTCTGCGGAATGCGGGTGATGTCGGTGAAATCAAGGATCTCCCGGACCGAGAAGATGTCGATGGCAAAGAGTTCCGCTCCAAGGGTCAGCGTCAGAAAACGCTGGCTGCCGTATTGGGCGTCCTGGGCCATGTGGTGCCCCCTTTGATGTCCTGCCCTGTCGTGGCGGGGTGAGATGCGGAGTGTATTCCGCTTCATCTTTACGTGTAATCCATGGAAATGACAACGGCTTTGTTCAAGTTCTTTCGGTTGCCGGACGAGACCGGGCCTGGTTCCGGCCGAACAGAGGCGGGCGAAACGGTTGTCTTTGTACTCCACTTTCAGGCGATTTCCCGCTAGGGTGCGGGAAACGAGCGAGGATGGCATGCCCCCAAAAAACGCCACTGCGGCCGCTGTCGGCAAAACACTGGCAGATCGGCGCGAACAGGCCCGCGATGCGGCTCTTAAGGAGCTCAAGGCCCTGCGCACCGATTTGAACACCCTGGAAGCCGTCCTGACCGGACGGCGCAAGAAAGCTGATTTTTCCCCCTTCGACGTCGTGCACGGCGCATTCGAGATCTTTCGCCACGCGGCCTCGGTCTTCGAGGCTGAGGATCTGCTCGCCGCCTGCGCCCGGGAACTCGATGCGGCCAAGGCCCTGGAATACCTCCAGCGCCACGGGGCCAACGAGCTGGTCAAGCCGGCCGGCTGGCACTGGATTTCGCCGCGCGGGGAGATGCATTTTCTCGGCAAGGCCGAGGAAACCGAGAAAGCCGCCGAAAAGCTCGCCGCGCTGCTCCAGGCCGGCCGACGGCCCAAGCGGCGCGACAAGGCGACCGGGTCCGATGCGGCCGAAGGGGACGCCGCGGCCG
This sequence comes from Acidobacteriota bacterium, assembly GCA_046567015.1. Lineage (GTDB taxonomy): Bacteria > Desulfobacterota > Desulfovibrionia > Desulfovibrionales > Desulfovibrionaceae > Solidesulfovibrio. The sequence goes on from JBKICS010000130.1 coordinate 3,560, forward strand.
AGCCGGCGGCGATCCCCGAGGCGTGATGGGCGTGGCAAAGGGCCTGCGGCCGGGCCTGATCGGGCGTCTGGTTTTGACGGCGGGGCTGGTCGTGCTGCTGGGGCTGGCCTTGGCCGGGTGTTCCGACGAACCGGCCGCTGAGGATAACCAGGGCGTGGCCGGCAAGACCCCGGTGGTGGGGCCTGAGGACGTTTTCGGCAAGAGGCCGGGCGCGACGACGGCCTTGGCCCCGGACTACCGCCAGGCCATGACCGCCGCCCTGGAAAACGTTCCGTCCGGTCCGGCCGCTGGCAAGCCCGGGGCGCCGACGCTCAGCGACCCTGACGCCGGTCGGCTGTTCGCGGAAAATCCCGGCCCGGCCGTGCCGCCGCCGGGGGCGATGCCCGTGGTCGGGCCTGGCCCGATGCCCGCTCCCAAGCCCGGATCGTCTCCTGGGCTTGCCCCGGCCCAAGCTCCTGGCCTGGCTCCCGGCCCGACAGCCGGATCGCCAGCCAGTGCCTCGGCCGAAATGCCGGCCAAAGGGGCCTCGCCCCAAACAGTCGGCGCGTCGGGCGCTCCCAGCACCGCCGGTTTTCCCGCCGCCGATTGCCGGCAGCTCGTCCTGGTCACGGCGGCGGATGTCCGGGCCGATAAAGGAATTTTGCGACGCCTGACCCGCAGCGCTCCCGGCGCGCCCTGGACCGAGGTCGGGCAACCCGTGCCCTGCCGGCTGGGCCGAGGCGGCCTTGGCGCCGGGCAGGGGCTGGTCGGGATCGCGGCCGGGGCGGCCAAGCGCCAAGGCGACGGCCGCACCCCGGCCGGCCTGTTCCCTCTGCCGGCGGCCTTTGGCGCGGCCCCGGCCCAGGCGGCCGGGGCGCGTTTGCCCTATACGGCCGTCACCGACCGCGTGGCCTGCGTCACCGACCCGGCCTCGCCCCTTTTCGGCCGGGTGGTCGGGCCGGACGAACGGCCGGAAGGGGGCTTGCGCCAGGACCGCATGGCGCGCGACGACGGGGCCAATGCCTGGGGCGTGGTCATCGGGCACAATGTCGGGGCGGTCGATCCCCAGGGCGGAACCTGCTTGTTCGTCAACGTGCGCCCGGCTGGCGGCCCGCCCACCGGCGGCAGCATCGGCATCCCGGCCGAGGCGGCGGCCGCCCTGGTTGCCTGGCTCGATCCGGCGGCCCGGCCGCTGCTGGCCGTTTTGCCGGAAAGCGACTTGCACGCCCTCCGGTCGAGCTGGGGGCTGCCCTAGTGTCGCATTCTCAAATTTTGAACCTCTTTTCCCGGTGCAGGGGTCCGGGGGGATCATCCCCCCGGCCGCCGGAGGCATCTTACGCCTTTTCTTTCCGCCCGGGCGGGTTCGCGGCCAGGATGCGCGCGATGACGGCGGTGGTGGAGAGCCCGGGCAACAGCGGCAGGCTCGCCACCAGGCCGCCCCGGGCCGTGACCACGTCGCCGCCGACGATGGCGGCCACCGGCCAGTCGCCGCCCTTGACCAGCGCGTCGGGCAACACCGCCTCGATCAGCTTAAGCGGCGTGTCCTCGGCAAAGGCGCAGACATAATCCACGCAGGCAAGCCCGGCCAGGATGTAGGCCCGCTGGGCGAGCGGCGTCACCGGCCGGCTCGGGCCCTTGAGCCGGGCCACCGACCCGTCGTCGTTGACGCCGACCACCAGCAGGTCGCCAAGGGCCCGGG
>JBKICS010000131.1:0-3363 GCA_046567015.1 Acidobacteriota bacterium
CTGTCCTGGATGGCCTCGTCGCCCACGCGACAGATGGTGGTGATGCAGGACGGCGACAGGATGATGCCGATGGGCACGGTGGAGCGCCGCTCGTCGCCGTAGCGCTTTTCCAGGTACGGGGCGCGGATGATCACCAGGGTGCTTTCGTCCTCGGATTCGATGCGCGGGCATTCGTGCTGGTCCAGGGCGTGTTCGATAAATTCCGCGCCAAGCGGGGCGAGGGCCAAGGCCTGCTCGATCTCGTCGGGGTTGGGATCGATCAGGTTGATCCAAGTGTAGTGGGCATGGCCCTGGGCGTGGCGGGCATCCGTCTCGGCATTCCTGTGGACCGTGATCATACTGCGCTTCTTTCCGGTGGCAGAGGGTTATCGACGCGTGAGGCATCCCTTCCGGACCGCCGCCGCATCTTTTCGGCAACGATCTGAAATCACAGTAACGAGCTGTATCTACGAGCATTTTCTGGGATCAAGGACGCGGCGTTGCCCGCGTTGTGGCCCGCGCCAAGGGGCAGACTGCCGCTTTGCATCCACACTACCAAAATGATCCGGCGACCGCAGCCGGGCAAGTGACGTTTTCGTGACAAATGGCCAAGGCCCGAACCGAAAACTGCGGGCAATCGCGACTGTGTCGCAACATAGCAAACGTACAGCCCTGGAGAGCAACGAACCAACAGCGCCAACTTTTGCAAGGAACCACCATGAGAGTTGATTTGCACGTGCACTCCAAGTTTTCCGCGAGACCTTCCCAATGGGTGTTGCAGAAGATCAACTGCCCGGAAAGTTTCACGGAACCCCTGCTCATCTACGAAGAGGCCAGACGCAAGGGCATGGGGCTCGTGACGATCTCCGACCACAACTGCATCGACGGCTCCCTGGCCATCGCCCATCTGCCGGGGACGTTTATCAGCGAGGAAGTGACCTCGTATTTCCCGGAAGATCGTTGCAAGGTGCACGTGCTGGTCTTCGACATCAACGAGAATACCCACCGCGAGATGCAGCGCCTGCGCGAAAACATCTACGACCTCGTCAGTTACCTGCGCCAGGAAGACATCCACCACGCCGTGGCCCACCCGCTGTTCGGGGTCAACGACCGGATGACCGTGGCCAATTTCGAGAAGCTGCTGCTGCTGTTTCGCAACTTCGAAATAAACGGGGCCCGCGACGCCTGGCAAAACGAATGCCTGCGCCACATCATCCCGAGCCTGGACGCCGAGGCCATCTGGCGTCTGGCCGAAAAGCACGCCATCGATCCCGGCTATGCCCAGCCCTGGCGCAAGAACCTCATCGGCGGTTCGGACGACCATAGCGCCCTGACCATCGCTTCCACCTACACCCAAGTGGATGGGGCGGCCGATCTGGCCCAGTTCCTGGACGGCCTGGAAAACGGCGCGGCTCTGGCCAAGGGCGCTTCCAGCACCCCGCGCACCATGGCTCGCAACCTCTACAGCATCGCCTACCAGTACTACAAACACCGCTTCGGCATCGACCGCTTCCTGGACAAGGACGTCACGCTCAAGGTCGTGGACCGTTTCCTGGAGCCCGGGGTCCACGGCAGCGTCGGGCTGGCCTTTCGCCTGCGCACCCGCATCCTGCGGGGCCTGGCCCGGCGTCGCGTAGCGGCGGGCACGCCCCTGCGCGACCTGATCCGCCTGGAGACGGAATCGCTCATCCGCTCCGACCCGACGCTGATGGAGTTCGCCCAGGTCGGGGTCTTAAACGGCGAGAACCTGGAAAACGGCTGGTTCTCCTTCGTCAACCGGGCCACCAACCGGGTGGCCACCCATTTCGCCGGCACCCTGCTCGACCATGTCAGCGGCGCCAACGTCTTCGACATCTTCAGCTCCCTGGGCTCGGCCGGGGCGCTCTACACCATGCTGGCCCCCTACTTCCTGGCCTACTCCATCTTCACCAAGGACCGGGCCTTTAGCAGCGAGGCCCGGGCGGCCGTGGTCGGCGACGCCGGCCAGGAGGCCGGAGCCCGGGTGGCCCATTTCACCGACACCTTCCACGAAATAAACGGCGTCTCCGGCACCCTGCGCCAGCAGGCGAGGCTCGCCATCAAGACCGGCAAGAAGCTCACCATCGTCACCTGCGACAACGGCCCCCGGGTGTTCGAGCCGGGGGTGAAAAACTTCAAGCCCATCGGCGTCTATTGCCTGGACGAATATCCGGAGCAAAAGCTCTTTTATCCGCCGCTGCTCGAGATGCTCGACTTCGTCTGCGCCGGCAACTACACCCACATCCACTCGGCAACGCCCGGGCTCATCGGCCTGGCCGCCCTGTCCATCGCCAAGACGCTACGCCTGCCCATCTACGGCACCTACCACACGGCCATCCCCCAGTACGCCCAGATACTCACCGGCGACGACGCCATGGAAGACCTGACCTGGAAATTCATCATCTGGTATTACAACCAGATGGACTACGTGTACGTGCCTTCCCGGGAGACCGGCCGGGAACTGGAGGAAAAGGGGCTCGACCCGGCCAAGCTGCGCCTGTTCCCCCGGGGCGTGGACGTCGGCCAGTTCACCCCGGACAACCGCTGCGAGGCCGTGGCCGAGCGCTTCGGCCTGGGCGACGGCCCACGGCTGCTCTACGCCGGCCGGGTGTCCCGGGAAAAAGACCTGCATCTGCTCGCCGCAGCCTTTCGCCGGCTCATCGCCCGCTTCCCCAAGGCCGTCCTGACCATCGTCGGCGACGGGCCCTACCTCGACGAACTGCGCGGCCTGCTGGACGGGACGCCCACGGTCTTTACCGGCTACCGCGAGGGCGAGGAGCTGACCGCCCTTTTCGCCTCCTGCGACCTGTTCGTCTTCCCCAGCGCCACCGACACCTTCGGCAACGTGGTCCTGGAGGCCCAAGCCTCGGGCCTGCCGATTATCGTCACCGACCAGGGCGGCCCCATGGAAAACATCCTGCCCGGGGAGACCGGCCTGGTGGTGCCGGCCGGGGACGCCGAGGCCCTGTACCAGGCCCTTGTCCGCCTTATCGCCGACCCCAAACGGCTGGCCGCCATGGGCCGGGCCGGGCGGGCCTATGCCGAAACCCGCACCATCGAGACGGCCTTCGACCAGTTCTGGCGGATGTACGAATCCATGCCGCCGGCCGACGCCGAGGACATCGCCGGGCAGTCCAGCCTGCCGGCCCTGGAGCCTGCGGCCTGGCTGTCGGCCGGGTGACGCGCCGCCCCGAGGAGATTCCGGAGAAATTCGGTCGCGCTCCTTGGAAGGACGCGACCCCAACCGAACCGGCCCGGCAGGGGAATCACTCCCTGCCGGGCCGGCCAATTGCCTGGCGAGGCACAACGCGCCTACGGATCGAGGCCCGGGGCGAAGCGGGCCAGGGCGGCCCGATCAGGCGGCCT
>JBKICS010000132.1:0-12350 GCA_046567015.1 Acidobacteriota bacterium
AATTCCATGCCGTAGCCGAAGGTGCCCGAGGCGGTCATAACCGGGTTTTTCACGCGCATGCCCGGCAGGCGCACTGCGGTCTCGGCGCTCATGCGTCCTCCGAAAGGGAAAGTTCCTCGACCCAGAAGACCGGCCCCTCGGTGCAGGTCTGGACATACTGGCCAAGCGCGTTTTTCTCGACGCACCCCAGGCACCCGCCCACGCCGCAGGCCATGCGGTTTTCCAGCGACACCTGCGCCTTGGCCCCGAAACGCCGGGCCAGCCGGGCGACCGTCAGGAGAAAGGGCCGGGGGCCGCAGGCCAGGATCAGCCCGTCGGCGTACGCGGCCACGGTATTTTCCAGCAGCTCGATAAAGCGCAGCAGATCTTCCGGGGTCTTTTCCTCGAAGGCCTCGGCCCGAACGATCTGGGACAGCTCATGAAACGGATAGCAGGACAGCGGCTGGCGATGGCCGAAGACCAGGGCCAGATTGCCCGGGGCCGGATGGGTGGCGGCGTATTCCACAAAAGGGGCCAGTCCCACGCCCCCGGCCAGCATGACCGTCGGCGTGTCCGGTTCCAGGGCGAATCCCTGGCCGAGCGGCCCCCAGACCGTCACCGCGTCGCCGGGGGCAAGCCGGCACAGGATGTCCGTGCCCCGGCCGCAGGCCTGGATGAAAAGCGTCAACCGGTCCGGGGTCAGCCGGCAGATGGAAAACGGCCTCGGCCAGACCGGGTCCGAGCCGAAGGCGGCCGGCCGCACCATGACGAACTGCCCGGCCACGGCCGTTCCCAGCCCCGGGTTGTCCATCTCCATATAATAGCAGCCATGCTGCCCGCCAACCGGCCCGGCCGGGATCACGGACAGGATGGTCAGGTCGCGGCATGCGCCGGAACTACTCACGATCCACCTCGAATCCACAAGATGCGGCCGTATACCGCCTTTGCCGTTTCTTGTAAAACGGCCGCAGCGCCCAAAGATGGCCCGCTGCGGGCCACAGTCCTTGAACTCGGCCGGCCTTGGCCGTAGTGTGGGCCGCAACCGGCGAAACGCCGCCACCACGAGGATGCGCATGGCCCAGGATATCGACCGCTCCGACGACGACGCCGACGACTCCCCTGTCCGGACCTTCCCCAAGGGGGCCACGCTCTTTCGGGAGGGGCAGGTCTGCGACGTGGCCTACCTCATCAAGAAAGGCCGGGTGTCCATCTACCGCGTCCTCAACAACAAGCGGGTGCGCCTGGGCGAGCGCGGCCCGGGCGAGATGGTCGGGGAAATGGGCGTTTTTACGGCCGATCCTCGCGGCAGCACGGCCGAGGCCCTGGAATATACCGAGGCCCTGGTCTGCGACAAACGCCTGCTCCAGACCATGCTGCTCAAAAGCCCGCGTCCGGTGCAGCTATTAACCGGCTACCTCGTGGACCGGGTGCGAGCGCTGGCCGGCCAGATCACCGACCGGCCCTCGGGCGATCCCTTCCTGGCCGTGTGCCGGGTCACCCTGCTCGCCTGGCAGGGCGTGGCCCGCGGCGAAAACCCCAAGCTCGCCTACGCCGACCTGTGCCGCACCATCAAGGACATCCTGCTCCTCAGTCAAATCGAGATCGACGCCATCTTCGAGCGGCTCCAAAAGCTCCACCTGGTGTCCATCACCGAAATCAAGGGCAACTTTCCCCGCACCAACATCCTCGGCGCGGCCAAGCCCGGGCCGTCTTTCGTCAAGGACCGCTTCGTGCGCCTGCCCGATCCCGACACGTTTTTAAGCGTGGCCAAGAACCTCTCCCGCGACGATCGGGACCGCCAGTCCTTCGGCGTGGACCTGGAGTTTTGCGACCTCGGCGATTTCGCCCGGGAGGCCGGCTCCTCGCCCGAGCTCATCATCAAGAAAATCGGCTACGGCGACATCCCGGAAAAGCTCTTTTTCTTCCACAAATCCGCCAGCCGGGACTATATCGCCGCCATGGGGCCGGAGTTCTTCAAACAGGCCCGCCGGCCGCGCCTGACCGCCGCCGATCTCGAACACGTGGACGACATCGCCTCGGTCGACAACGCCACCCTCCAGGAAGTCTTCTCCAGCCTGGGCTTTCACAAGGTGGCCGTGCTGGCCGCCATGGCCGGCGAGGCCGCCCGCGAAAAAATCTTTAAAAACCTCTCGAAGAAAATCGCCGGGGTCGTGCGCGAGGAAGCCACCGCCCTGGCCCATCTCGATGACGACGAAGCCGCGGCCGTGGAGCAGGAACTGCTCGATCGCGTCAAAACCATCAAGGGACTGGTCTCGTGAACATCGCCACCGTCATCGGCATCGTCTTCGGCGTCCTCATCCTGAGCCTGGCCACCTATTTCTCCACCGACAGCGCCGGGGTGTTCGTCAACTTCCCGGGCCTGGCCATCGTGCTTGGCGGCACGCTGGCCTCCACTTTCATCTGCTTTCCGCTCAAGGAAGTCATGCGGGTGTTCAGCACCTTCCTCGTCGCGCTCAAACGCGAGGAACTGCCCACCGACCACTACATCGAGGCCATCGTCTCCATCGCCCGCGAGGCCTCCAGCCGGGGCAAGATCCACCTGGAACAGGCCCTGCCCGGCATCGAAAACGAATTCCTGCAAAACGCCATCCAGATGCTGGTGGACGGCTACTCGCGCGAGGAGATCAAGGAGATCCTGGAAACCCGCATCGAGCAGACCTACCAGCAGGAACTGTCCTCGGCCGGCATCTACCGCACCATGGCCAAGCTCGCCCCGGCCTACGGCATCATCGGCACGCTCATTGGCCTCATCGGCATGATGCAGTCCATGAGCGTAGGCCTTGGCAACCTCGGGGCCCACATGGCCGTGGCCCTGACCACCACCCTGTACGGCATTCTGCTCTCAAACCTCATCTTCCTGCCCATCGCCATCAAGGTAGAAAAACGCATCGAGGAACGCGTCATCCTCATGTGCGTCATCCGGGACGGCACGCTTTTCATCAAGGACAAGACCCCGGCCGCCATCGTGCTCGACAAGCTCAAGGCCTACCTGCCGCCGCGCCGCTGGGCCTCCATCGACCGCCGCGAAGTCCAGGACGAGGACGAAGGGTAGCGGGAGGGCGGAAAGAGAAGAGGGAAGAGACCTCCGGCGGCCAAAGGGCTGAGCCCTTTGGAATCCCACCTGGGAAATAAGAAAGTATTGCAAGGGGTCTCTGGCGTGCATTGAGAGGCCGGCCGGGGCCGCAGTGGCCGCAGCGCCGCGAGAAACGAAAGGACCATACCGCCGTGCTCAAATTGTCCGACCTGCGCAAGCGCCGTCATGACGACGAAGACCTCTGGCCCATCTCCCTGGCCGACATGATGACGCTGCTCCTGTGCTTCTTCCTGCTCATCGTGGCCGTGTCCCATGTGGACTTAAACCGCTATGAACGCGTGGCCGACTCCATGCAGCAGGCCATGGTCCAGGACAAGCCCGCCCAACGCAAGAAGCCCGAGAAGTCTCCGCCCGTCGTCGAAAAGACCAGCCCGGCCCCGGCCGAGAAACCCATGGTGCGCTCCAAGGTCAGCCACACCACCCTGGCAAGCGAACCCGTCCCGCCCCTGGAGCCGCCAGCGCCCAAGCCGGATACGTCCGAGTCGGACAGGGCCGCCAAGCCCGCCGTGCCCCCGGCCCAGCCCCAGGCCATGGCCCAAGCCCAGCCCGGCGCGGAAAATCCGCCCAAGGCCGAGCCGCCGAAAGACCAGGCCGGCGGCGAGCGCACCGGCCCCACCCAAAAGAGCCTCGACGACATCCGCAAGGAACTTTCGAGCAAGCTCGACGTCGCCGCCGGCAGCGTGGAAGTGAAACCCCGGGAAAACGGCGTGGAACTGAATCTGCGCGGCGCGGCCTTTTTCGATCTGGCCAGCGCCGACGTCAAACCCGGCGGCCTGCCGCTGCTGCGCGACATCGCCGCCACCCTGGCCGGCACGCCGTACAAGATCACCGTCGAGGGGCACACCGACAACCTGCCCATCGAGTCCTGGCTCTACCCCTCCAACTGGGAACTGTCCTCGGCCCGGGCCAGCCGGGTGGCCCGCTTCCTCATCGACAACGGCGTGCCCCGCGACCACATGCGTGTCGAGGGACTGGCCGATACCCTGCCCGTGGCCCCCAATACCGACGCCTCCGGGCACAACATACCGGAAAATCAAGCGAAAAATCGAAGAGTGGTCATTTTGGTCAGCCCATAGCCGGCCCGCAGGCCGCCGGGGCTACAGCCATTCCCGTCAAGCCAACACTCCGGCCGCCCGGCCCACAGCCGACCAGATTGCCGCTCCCCCCAACTCCCCTTTAACTACTTCTTCCCGTTAGGGCGGCCGGGGGTGAGTCGCCCCGGCCACCGGAACATCTTCGGCCTTTTCTTCCGGCAAACACCCGGGCCGGCCAGCCTTTTCCTCCATCGTTATCATGCTATCTATCTTATTTTTAAAGGAAGTTTTTTAGTTCCTCCCCTGGAGTTTTTCCGTCGCCGGCCGATGGGGTGAATGCCTCGAAACGGATCAACCCCAAGGCCGGCGTCATGCGAAAAAACAAACTGCTTTTCCGAAGAGTCTTCCGCCACTACATCGAAGCCATGGAAGGGGCGCTTCTCATCCTATCAAACGACAATTATTTTACAAAAATCACGAAGTACTGTTTCAAGACTTCAGGATTGAACGAAAAATCATTCTATAGTTCCAGAGGATTCGTCCATCTTTCCGGTATGGTACAAAGGTTGCTGACGCAACACAAGCATGTCACCATCCTCATTGAACGCCATCTGGAGGGCAGACCAACCATCGACGACATCGCTCCGCTTCAAAAACAATTCAAATCGAAAATAAAGGTTCTGGTCATCTCCACGGAAACCGACCATAACACCATCGCCCTGTTCCGGGAAAAAGGAGCCGACGGCGTCATCATCAAGCCGGTCTCGACCAACACCATCATCGAGATCATCGGCTCGACCCTGTCGCCCAACAACCGACTGGATGCACTCATCGAGTCGTGCGAGGCGGCCTTGCTCCTAAATGACCTCCACGAAGCCGAGGCTCTGGCCGACCAGATCCTGCAAATACGGTCGAACAGCGCCACAGGCCTGATGCTTATGGGCGACATCAGCCTGCAAAAAGACGACCTCGTCAAAGCGGAATATTACTACACGAAAGCGGTTTTGTCCTCAAAAACGAATCTTGACCCACTCAAGCGATTGGTCAATTATTACGACCGCTGCAACAAGATAAAACAAAAGATCATTTATCTGCAAAAGCTGGACAAGCTCTCCCCGCTCGACCGGGACAGAAAACTCGATATCGCCAACAGCTACATCACCCTTGGCGACCATGACGCAGCCTATGCCTATTTCGACCAGGCCATTGCCCTGGCCAAGCGGGAAGCCAACACCATACTCAGCAAGACCTACATGAACATCAGCATCTCGCTGCGCCAAGTGGACATCGAGAAGAGCCTCAAATTCAACACCCTGGCCATACACGTCAAAAGGCATCATCTCGACCAGGACGATATCTGGATGTTCAACGAAAAGGGGATATTTTTGAGAAAAAACGACCGCAACAAAGAAGCCATCGAGTGCTTTCAGCACGCGATCAAGCTATCCCCTGACGACCCGGCCATCAATTACAATCTTGGCATGGCCTATGCCGAAGAAAAAGAAGTCAAACTCGCTTCGGACTGTTTCGACAAGGCCTTGGCCCAGGACAAGACCCTGATTAAGACCAACGCCAATGTTCCGTTTAATATCGGCCTTACCTACTTTAACGCCCGGCGGTTTGACGACGCCTACGCCCTGTTCCTGGCCGCTTCCCAGATGGAGCCGGACAACCGGCAGATCGCCGAGATGCGCGACACGGCGCTTAGGCGCACCACCGACTTCGACCTGCAATAGCCGCTCCCGCGCCGTACGGCGACGCCGATTACGAGCAGCGCGGCGCGAGCCTCGACAGGGACAATGACACCACAATACGTACGGAGTCTCTTCGAGGACGCGACCCGCGTTCCCGACGCGCCCCGGCGACGCCCCCTGGGCCGGACCGCCCGGCCCAGGCTGTTCGCCTCCCACGTCACGAACCGGGCCGGGCCATTTCTGCTACGCTCCAGCCTGGAAACCATCCGGCAGTGGCGGCACCAACCCGCGCCAGGAGCCGTTTGGCCCTCAATGCCCGGCCCCGCTTGCCACGATACGAAGAAATGATTCGTGGTCGCCGGGCTTCGAATGTGCTACCTGGGACGGACCATGCACAATGTTCTCATGATCAATCCGGCGTTACCCCTGTCATTCTGGAGCTTTAGCGAAACCCTGGCCATGACCGGCAAAAAGGCCCTGCTGCCGCCGCTGGGACTGCTCACCGTGGCCGCGCTGCTGCCCGATAACTGGAACATCCGGCTCGTGGACTGCAATGTGCGCCGCCTCACGGAAGACGACTGGCGCGGCATCGATCTGGTCATGATCACCGGTATGCTGGTGCAGCGTGAGAGTCTGTTGGACTTTATCGCCCAGGCCCGGTCCCGGGGGATCCTCACGGCGGTCGGAGGAGCCTATCCCACCACCGCCCCCCAGGAAGTCCTGGACGCCGGCTGCGATTTCCTCATCCAGGGCGAAGGGGAAACCACCATCCCCGAGCTGGTGGCCGCCCTCGAAGCCGGCCAGCGAAGCGGCGTTTTCGTGTGCCATGAAAAACCCGATTTGGCCCTCTCCCCCACGCCGCGCTACGACCTGATCGCCCTTGGCGACTACGAGTCCATGTCGCTGCAAACCTCCCGGGGCTGCCCGTTTGCCTGCGAATTTTGCGACATCGTGAGTCTTTTCGGCCGCACCCCACGCCACAAGACGCCGGATCAGGTCATCGCCGAACTGGAAGCCATCCGCCGCCTGGGCTTTCGGGGCACGGTGTTCGTGGCCGACGACAATTTCATCGGCAACCGCCCCCGGGCCGTGGCCTTGCTCGCCCGCATCACCGCCTGGCAGGCCGAGCATGGCGAGCCGTTCAATTTCATCACCCAGGCCTCGGTCAACCTGGGCCAGGACGTGCCGCTGATCGACCTGCTCACCGCGGCCAATTTCTCCTATGTCTTCGTCGGGATCGAATCCCCGGACGAGGACGTCCTGACCACCGCGCGCAAGCACCAAAACGTGCGCAACCCGCTGCTTGCCTCCTTGCAGGCCATAAACGCCAATGGCTTAAGCGTCATCGGCAGCTTCATCCTGGGCATGGACGGCGAGCGGGCCGGGGCCGGCGCGCGCATGCAGGCCTTTGCCGAAGCGGCCGATCTGCCCTGGGTCATGATCAACGTCCTGCGCGCCCTGCCCCTGACAGTCCTGTGGGACCGGCTGCAAGCCGAGGGCCGGCTCCACGACGGCATCGAGGAAAGCGGCTGGGACGCCCTGACCAATTTCACCCCCGAGCGCCCCATCGAGACCATTTTCGCCGAGCAGGTGGCCGCCCTGACCGCCCTGTACGCCCCCAGCGCCTATCTGGGGCGGGTGCTGCGGGCCACTCTGGCCATGCGCCCGACCCGGGGCTCCCTGCCCGGATCCGCGCCCAAACCCAAGCCCGATCCCGCCCGGGTCGTGGCGCAACAAAACCCCAGCCCGGACATCGCCTCGCTGGCGCGCCTTATCTGGCGGCAGGGCGTGGTCAGCGAAGCGCGCTGGCAGTTCTGGCGGCAGCTGGTCATCGTGGCCCGGCGCAATCCCAGCCGCCTGCGGCGCTACATCGTCCTTTGCGGCATGGGGGAGAACCTCTTCGCCTTCGTGCGCCACATCAAGGCCCAGGCCGAACTCCGGCGATCGGCCCCCGTCGCCGCCCCTGGGGCCGCGCGCCTTGACGCCGCCCACGCGACTTCCTAAAGCACGGCGAAAATTCCCCGGAAGAGGCTTTCTCACCATGCCGCCACGCGACAACCGCCCTTCGACGCCGGTCTATTCCACGGACGCCGGCCGCCTGTGCCCCGGCTGCGGCCATCCGGCCGACCGTTGCGCCTGCTCCAAGGCCGCCGCCCCGGCCAAGGGCGACGGCATCGTGCGCATCGCCCGCCAGACCAAGGGCCGCAAGGGCAAGGGCGTGTGCGTCGTAAGTGGCCTGCCCCTTTGCGGCGAGGCCCTGGCCGCCCTGGCCCGGGAACTCAAGCAGCGCTGCGGCTGCGGCGGCACGGTCCGGGACGGCCTGATCGAAATCCAGGGCGAAAACCGGGAACTGCTCGCCGCGGAACTCAATAAGCGTGGCTACCGGGTCAAGCTGGCCGGCGGCTAGCCTGGCGACTTTGGCAAAACCAACGGGCACTACCAATAAAGAGATTTATAGTTCAGGATACTCTCGCACCACTGCCCCATGATCTCCTTCGAGGATGCGGCACGCGGTTCCCCGTCCTCCGCCAACACGCTGACGCCGTGGGCCGACACTTGCCGCAGGCCAGGACAAGGCGGACTGTACGCCTGCCGCACTCGGGTCGCCGGCCAAACGATTCCTTGCATATCGACGGGTTTTGATGAAAAAGTTGAATTGGCCGGCAGCGCGCCCCGGCCGTCTGGGCATCCAGATCCTGTAACCGGTTGCGTATGCAGCGTACTGTTTGTCACAACACCCATGACCGTACCCAGAAATCCTTCCGCCGGCGTCGTCCTTCCTGAGGCAGGCCTTCCCACGCCTGCAATCAATATCAATCAGCTTCCCCGAGTCACCTTCCTGGATGGCATTCGCGGCTGGGCCTCGGTCATGGTTCTGCTCTCCCACGCCGTGTCCTGCTTTCTGGCCTCGAAATACACGTTCCTGCAATCCCCCTGGCTCATCTTCATGACTGACGGGAATTTCGCCGTCTCGATATTCTTTGTTTTGTCCGGCATCGCCCTGACCATCAACTACTTCCGGACGAAAGACGCCACCGTCCTGCTGCATCTGGCTGTCCGCCGCTATCCGAGGCTGCTGGTTCCCATAGCCGCGTCAACTTTTTTGGGAGTTGCTTTCTTCAGGCTGGGTCTTTTCTACAATCATCAGGCCGCGCCCCTGCTCGACGGTCAATGGTGGCTGGCCAACCATTTCTCCGACGCCAGGACTCTCCCGGAAATCCTGCATTTTGTCGGCGTGGAAGTTTTCACGCAACCAGTGTTCCCCTGGGGCTACAACATCAATCTTTGGACCATGAACATTGAATTCATGGGGTCATTCGCCGTCATCTTCTTCTGCCTGCTCGTCTGCCCCCTGAAACGGGCCTGGCTTGTCGCCGTTCCAGCCCTGTATGCCGCCTTCTCCATGAATTTCTATGCGCCCTTTTTCCTCGGCGTCGTCCTGGCCCGGTTCATCCATCCGCTGCTGGAGTTCTCGGCGCAAACTCGGACCAAGGAACGCTGCTGCCTCGCCCTGTCCTACGCTCTGCTCGCCTCCGGAATCGTTTATTCGACGCTCTCCAGGCATCTCCCCATGGACAAGCCGACCATCGTCCAGACGAGTCAACTCTCCACGCTGTTTGCAGGAATCGTCATCGTCTCCGTCATCATCAACAAACATTTCCGCCGTCTGCTCGCCACACCGTTGTCCAAGCGGCTGGGGCTCCTCAGTTTCCCGCTCTATCTCACGCACATGGTGGTCATCTGCTCGTTTTCCTCCTTCCTGTACCTCCATCTGCGGCACCTTGACGGCCCCGTGCTCTGCCTGATCCTGATCCCGGCGACCATCATCGTCTCCCTGCTTCTGGCCTATGCCTTCGCGCCGGTGGAAATTCTGGCCATTGCCCTGTCCAGGCGGTTGTCGCGCCTGATCGTCTGACGGTCGCAGCGTCCTTGTCGTGCCGAGGGCCCTTGGGCGTGACCGGGGCGTTGACTGCTTCGCCACAGCCGCGTCGCCAACCGGCGATCCCGATCCCACCCCGGCGCAGGGCTTGCCGACGGGGGCGGTTGCCCCGGCCGCAGCCGGCTGCTACCCTGGCCGGAACATGAGAGACACGCGCGCCCTCCCCGCTTCGGACGAACCTTCCCGTCGCGTCTTCTGGATCATTCTGGCCGCCATCCTGGCCGCAGCCCTGGGCCTTCGCCTGTGGGGCATCGGCACGCCCCAGCTCTGGGAGGACGACGCCCTCAACCTCGACCGGGCTAGGCTCGAACCGGCCCGGCTGATCGCCATCCAGCTCTATCAGGGACCGGCGGACACCATCTTCGACTTCCAGCCGCCCCTGTCCTATCTGGCCACTCACGCGGCCCTGGCCGTGTCCGACACCGTGCTCGCCGCCCGCACCCCCTCCCTGCTCGCCGGCCTGCTCTCGGTGCTTGGCATCGGACTGCTGGGCGCGGCCTGCGCCGGACGCCGGGCCGGACTGGCCGCGGCCGCCCTGTACGCCGGGGCGCTGTTCCACGTGGATTTTTCCCGGGCCATCAAGCTCTACGCACTCTTCGACTGCACCCTGGTCTATTCCCTCTATTACCTGGCCCGGGCCGTCACCCCGGGAGGCCGCCCCGGCCATCTGGCCGGCTACGCCCTGGCCTCGGCCGCCATGCTCTGGGCCGGCTACCAGGGCGTCCCGGTCCTGGCCGCCCAGGGCCTGGGGCTTGGCCTGCTCTTTCTCGCCCGCAAGGGCGTTTTCGCCGGGGCGGATCGCATCGCCCGCCTGCTTTGGATCGCGGCTGCCATGGCCCTGGCGGTTGCCCTGTGGCTGCCCGTCGCTCCAGGGCTTTTTTTCCTCGAAGCCTTTCTCAAGAACCCGGGCATCAACCCCTGGCAGGGGTTTCGGCCGGAATTTATCATCGAGATCCTGGGCGGGTTTTTCTCGTTCAACTTCACCCCCTCGGCCGTAAGCGTGGGGGCCGCCCTGGCGCTGATCCTCCTTGGGCTGCCCGGCGCCCGAAGGGCCCCCACCCTGCTGGTGGTCCTGGCCGGGGCCGTGCCCTGCGCCGCGATTTTGACCAGCCATTCCGATCTGCGGCCCATCGTCAGTTGGCGGCATCTCATCGCGCTGTTTCCTGCCGTCTGCGTCCTGGCCGGGTCCGGCGCTTCGACGGTCGCGGCCTGGGCCTGCCGCCGGCTGCCCGGGGCTTGGCGCGCCGGGGCCGGCCTGCTCCTGGCCGAGGCGGCCTGCGCCCTGATCCTGGCCCCGCCGCTTTCCCGGCTGGAGGAGTTCCAGCAGCGAACCCTGACCAACGACCGCGACCTGTTCCGCTACCTCAGCCGCGCCCCCGGCCCGGAAGCGGCCCTGGCCTTTACCGGCTACCAGCGAAACGCCAAGACCTTCGCCGCCCGCTGGCATCTGCCCGACCAGGCGGGAGGACCGGGCGACTTCGCCGCCCCGGGCTACGAGCGGGTCCGCATCGTGGACCACTTCTGGGGCGGCTCCATGCGTCGCCGGGCCAAGCCGCCGGGAACGCCGCTCGCTTCCTGGAGCGCGGGCGGGCTCAACACCCGTCTGGCCCTGGCCGGCTTTCCCAGCCGGGCACCGCTGCTTTTGGCCCCGGACGCCTCGGGCCGGGCCGCCTATGCCGACGACTTCCGGGATTGGCGGGCCTACCGCGACGCCTACGCCCTGACCAACTGCACGGTGGACGCCGAGGTCGGCCTGTTGCGCCCAAGGCGCTTCGAGCAGCCGAGCCGGGCGGTCTGGCGCTTCGACCTGCCGCCAGGCAGCAGCCAGGCCACCGTCGTCGCCCGGGTCACCGCCGCTTTGTACAAGCGTCATCCGACCCTGGCCGCCGACTCCGTGCTCACCATTTCGGCCAGCGCCGACGGCCAGGCCTTCAGTCCGCTGGTCAGGCTTGGCCATGCCGATTTCCTGGAAGCCGACGGCAGCCCCCGGCTGCGGCCCAGGCGGTTTTTCGAGGAAGTCCCCTTCTACAACGGGGCCTGCCGCGAGGCCACGGCCAGCGTCGATCTGACCCCCTACGCCGCCGGGGGATCGGTCTGGCTGCGGGTGGAATACGCGCCGGGCACGCGGGAAGGATTTCTGACCCTGGCCGGCCTCGAAGTGACGGCCGCCGGACTGGCCACAAGCCCGCCGAGCGATCCGCTGGCCTTCTACGCCGCCAACCTGGCCCGCAACTGCCGCGCCCCGGCTTATGCCCCGGACCTGACCCTCATCGGCCCGGCCGCCTCCGTCTTTGCCGCGCCGGACCATCCCGAGCTGGCCCGCACCCTGGCCGGCGGCCAGGTCATCGGTACGCCGGAGGAACTGGCCGACTTCGAGGCCGCCCATCCGGGACTTGCTCCGGCCTTTGTCCTGCCGGACACGGCGGGCAGGCCGGCGGTGGTGGTCCACGATCCGGCCCTTTGCAACGCGACCGGCGGCGGCATCGCCCTGTCGGATGCCGCCCCCCACGCCCGGCTGGATCAGGTCGGGGACCAACCGCTGCCCGTTTCCAGCCTGACCCTGGCCGGGCGCATCAACGCCCCGATCC
>JBKICS010000133.1:0-8001 GCA_046567015.1 Acidobacteriota bacterium
GCGGCCGAGGCCATCTATTACGCCCAGTCCAACGGCATTCCCCTGCACGCGGCCGAGGAAGAAGTCATCGGTTTTTCCCACCCGCTGGTGGGGGGGCTGCTGCTGCGAGCCTGGAAATTTCCCGACGCTCTGGTGTCCAGCGTGGCCTGCCACCACAAGCCGGGCAGCTGCAAGGGCAGCCTGGAGCCGGCCATCCTCCACGTGGCCGATGCCGTGGCCGTGGCCATGGGACAGGCGCCTCCGGCCTCGTCCGTGGCGCCCATCCTCGACCCGGCGGCCTGGGACCGGCTTGGCCTGCCGGCCGAGCGTCTGGGCGAACTGGTCGAGGAAGGCTATGCCCAGGTGGACGCCATCGTCAGCGCCTTTTTCCCTGTCCGCAAGAATTAAGGCAATTCCCAAAAGCGAGGTCGTATCGTGAACATCGGTGATTTCCACCGTGGCCGCCGACTGCGGCGCACGGCCACCCTGCGTGAGATGGTCCGCGAGACCGAACTGCGGCCCGATGATCTCATCCAGGGCTATTTCGTGGTCGATACCCCGGAGGCGGGGTTTGAAAAGCCCATCGCCTCCATGCCCGGCCAGTCCCAGCTTTCCGTGGAACGCCTGGTGGCCCGGGTGGGCCGGGCCATGGCCCATGGCCTGCGTTCGGCCATCGTGTTCGGGCTGCCCGAGAAAAAAGATCCGGCCGGAACCGGGGCCTATGCCGACGACGGCATCGTGCAGCGGGCGGTTGCGCGCCTCAAGGAAGCCTATCCCGAGCTGACCGTGGTCACGGACGTGTGCCTGTGCGAGTACACCAGCCACGGCCATTGCGGCGTGCTCGACGGGCATGGCGAAGTCTTAAACGACCCGACGCTGGAGCTTTTGGCCAAGACGGCGCTGAGCCACGTGCGGGCCGGAGCCGACATCGTGGCCCCCTCGGACATGATGGACGGCCGGGTGGCGGCCATTCGGGCCACGCTCGACGCCAACGGGTTCCAGCATATCCCCATCATGTCCTACGCCGTGAAGTACGCCTCGGCCTTTTACGGCCCGTTTCGCGAGGCTGCGGAAAGCGCCCCGGCCTTTGGCGACCGGCGCGGCTACCAGATGGACCCGGCCAATTCCCGGGAGGCGCTGCGCGAGGCGGCGGCGGATTTCGCCGAAGGGGCGGACATCCTCATGGTCAAGCCGGCCATGCCCTATCTCGACATCCTGCGCCTGCTTCGCGACAACTTCGACACGCCCCTGGCCGCCTACCAGGTGAGCGGGGAATACGCCATGCTCAAAGCCGCCATCGCCAACGGCTGGCTCGACCCCAAGCTGGCGATCCTCGAGTCCCTGCTCGGCATCAAGCGGGCCGGCGCGGACATGATCATCACCTATTTCGCGGAAGAAGTGCTGCCCTGGATCAAATAATCGCCGCTGCGTCCGGGAGGGGCGACGAGCTCCTCCCGGGCCGGCGCACCGCAGGCACACCGCCGCGCGCCTTGCCTCGCCCGCCCCAACCATTATATCTAGCGGACCGCCGCGCGCCTATGCGCGGCAAAATCCCGATCAAGGAGGGAACCGGGACGCCGCGTCCCGGTTGACGCCATATGCAGCATCCCCACGCCAAAGGGCCCGGCCATCCAGGCGGCGGCCATCCCCTGGGCCATCCGGGCGGACATCCCCAGACCGCTGGTCCGGCCGGCATGCCGCCCCTTCGCCTCGTCGCCTGGGAAGTCACCCGGGCCTGCAACCTGGCCTGCAAGCACTGCCGCGCCGAAGCCTGCCTCGATCCCTGGCCGGGCGAGTTCGATACCGCCGACGCCAAGGCGCTGATTGACACCTTCCCGGAAACCGGCAACCCCATCATCATTTTCACCGGCGGCGAGCCGCTCCTTCGCCCGGACATCTTCGATCTGGTGCGCCATGCCCGGGGCCACGATCTGCGTTGCGTCATGGCTCCCAACGGGACGCTGATTACCCCGGAAAACGCCCGGGAAATAAAAGCCAGCGGCATCGCCCGCTGCTCGATTTCCATCGACGCCCCCACAGCCGCCGACCACGACGACTTCCGGGGCGTGCCCGGAGCCTTCGAGGGGGCGCTACGCGGCATCGAGTACCTCAAGTCGGCCGGCATGGAGTTTCAGATCAACACCACGGTCACCCGGCACAACATGGGGAACTTCAAGGAAATTTTCAAGCTGGCCGAAAAGCTCGGGGCCGCCGCCTGGCACATCTTCCTGCTGGTGCCGACCGGCCGGGCCGCGAAGCTTGGAGCCGAGATCATAACGGCCAAGGAATACGAGGAAGTGCTCAACTGGTTCTACGACTTCCGCAAGACCACGAGCATGCACTTAAAAGCCACCTGCGCCCCGCATTACTACCGGATCATGCGCCAGCGGGCCAAGGCCGAGGGCGTGGCCGTGACCCCGGACACCTTCGGCATGGACGCCATGACGCGCGGGTGCCTGGGCGGCACGGGCTTTTGCTTCATCTCGGCCGTGGGCCAGGTGCAGCCCTGCGGCTACCTCGACCTCGATTGCGGGCAAGTGCGCGAAAAGCCCTTCCCGGAAATCTGGCGCACCTCGCGGCAGTTCCTGCAATTTCGCAACAAGGACGACTACGAAGGCAAGTGCGGCGTGTGCCAGTACCACCGCGTCTGCGGCGGCTGCCGGGCCAGGGCGCAAACCATGTCCGGCAACTACATGGCTCCCGAGCCGCTGTGCGACTACACCCCGCCCAAGGCGGAGGCGGGCGTAACCGACTGATCCTCCCTTTTGTTTCTTCGCGCGAAACCCGCGCAAACGGGGACCGTGGCCGCACGGTCCCCGTTTTTTCTTGGAGGCCGCCGGATCTGGCTTGTCAGGGTAGCGTGGCCGTGGAAGAAAATGGTTGGAGCCCTCGCCGGGCAATGCCGCGGCATCGGCCATCCTGCCCGTAACCGATTGCCCGCCGTGGGCGACGAAGCAGTCATGGCAGAGTTGCTGGCTTCCCTGGCTGATTTCGTGGCCTGATTCCCGCGAGACGCCGCCTTTTTCCCGGAGACTGCAGTTGCAACGCGCTTGTGTGGCGGCCGGCTCGCTTGAGCCGTGTTCCGGTCCGGTCCAGGAAGACGTGTCGGCGCGCATCGACGTGCTGCGCATCGTGCTGATCGGACTGATCGTTTTTTGTCACGGCGGCCGGTTCCTCGGCTCGCGGATTCCCTTTGCCGGGCTGGGCGTCGAGTTCGTCCTCACGGTCTTCAATCGCGGCCTGGCGTGTTTGGCCGTGCCGCTCTTTTTCGGCATCTCGGGCTACTTGTTCCTGAGAAAGCTGCAATTGACCCCGGCCTCTTACGTCGGCGTCCTGCGCAAGAAATTCTGGTCCATCGGCGTGCCGTTTCTGCTGTTCAACGGCATCTGGATCGTCTGGCTGCTCGGCGTCGGCAGCATCGAGCAGTTCGGGTCGCGCAGCTATCTGCTGCATGCCGGCATCTGGGCCAAGCTGGTGGGCTACGGAAACACGCCGCTCAATTATCCCCTGTGGTTCCTGCGCGATCTGCTCAAGCTCTTTGCCCTGGCCCCGCTGTTCCTGCTTCTGTTTTGGCGCCTGCCGCGCGCCGGGCTGCTTGGCCTTGCCATCCTGTGGTTCGTGGTCAATCCGGCGGACGAGTACGGTCTGTGGGGGTTCGCCTTCTGTTTCTATCTGGGCGGCTGGCTGGCCAGGAGCCGGGTCGAGCTGAGCCGGACAGCGGGCTGGGATCCCTACGTGCTGCCGGCCTTCACGGTTGCCACCGTGCTTGTGGGCTTGGCGCCGTGGCTGGGGCTGGATCCCGTCGCCTACGCCGCCTTCAAAAAGGGCTATCAGGTCTTGGGCATGGCGGCCGTGTGGTGCCTGTCCCGCCGGCCCTGGCTGCTGGATAACGGACTGCTGCACCGGCTGGCCGCGTACAGCTTCTTTATTTTCCTGACCCACGAGCCAACGGTGTCCCTGGCTCAGTCGCGGCTGCTCCTGGCGTGGCAGCCAAGCTCCAGCCTGGGCCAGGTGGCGGCCTATTTCCTGCCGGGGCTGGCGGCCGTCACCGGTTTGTACTGGCTTGGCCGGGGGATGGCGCGGTTTACGCCCCGGCTGTTCGCGCTGGCGACCGGCCTGCCGCTACGACCGGTCCGGCCGGCGGGCGGGGCTAAGCCCGGTAAGCCCGGCAAGCTGCTTTCCCGGACCGGCAGCGCGGCCGCAAGACTTGCGCCGGCCCAGGCCTTGGCCAAGCAGGGACGAGAAGAAGCGGATTGCGGACCGTGCTGACGCCGCCGGGTAACTCGTAGGACGACTGCGCGATTGGCAGGAGGGGATGCCCGGCGGACAAAGGGCTTCGCCCTTTGGAATCCCGAGATGATTGCAGTGCGTTCACAATGAACGGCGGGGCCATTCCAGGCCGGCACGAAATGGTGCAACCGTCTTGATGGTGGCGCATTCTCGTCGCGATCCGCCGCACCGGACGCAAAAAAGCCGGGAGGAAAACTATCCTCCCGGCTTCTGTACTCTCTGATGAATACCCCGCGCGGCGTCTCGCCATATCCCTCTTTGCAGGGGGGCCGGGGGATCATCTCCCTCGGGCCGCCAAAGGCACTCAACTGCCTTCCCTGCTCAGGCCCCTCGGGGCGGTATGGGCTTTATCCCCCAGATATCCTTGGCGTATTCGCGAATGGTCCGGTCCGAGGAGAAATAGCCCATGCGGGCGGTGTTGAGGATCGCCTTTCGCATCCAGATGTCGGGGCGGGCATATTCCATGCCGATGCGCTCGTGGGCCTCGATGTAGGACATGAAATCGGCCAGATGGAGGTAGCGTTCGTTTTTGGCCAGCAGCTTCTCGAAAATCCAGTGGAAGCCGGCGGGGTCGTCGGGGCTGAAGCGGCCGGCGGAAATGGCGTCCAGCACCCGGCGGATTTCCGGATGCTTGCGGTAGTATTCCCAGGGGTCGTAGCTGCCTTCGGCAAGCTGGCGCTCCACTTCCGGGGTGGTCAGGCCGAAGAGGTAGAAGTTCTCCTCGCCCACGGCTTCGCGGATTTCGATGTTGGCCCCGTCCAGGGTGCCGATGGTCAGCGCGCCGTTTACGGAAAACTTCATGTTGCCCGTGCCCGAGGCCTCGGTGCCGGCGGTGGAGATCTGTTCGCTCAAATCCGCCGCCGGAATGAGTTTCTCGGCCAGGGACACCCGGTAGTCGGCGGCAAAGACCACCTTGATGTGCTCGCTGGCCCGCTTGTCGGCGTTTATCACCCGGGCCAGACGACAGATGAGGTGGATGATCTCCTTGGCCTCGAAATAGCCGGGCGCGGCCTTGCCGGCAAAGACATACACGCGCGGGGCCGGCGGCAGATAGCCGTCCTCGGTGATGCGCAGATAGTCGTGGATGACGTGCATGACGTTTAAGAGCTGGCGCTTGTATTCGTGGATGCGCTTGGCCTGCATGTCGAACAGGGCGTCCGGGGGCAGGAGGGTGCCCGTGGTCCTGACCACGAAGTCGGCCAGATGGGCCTTGGCGTCGCGTTTGACTGCGGCGAAACGCTCCCGGAACGCGGCGTCCTCGGCCAGGGGGACGAGCTGTTGCAGTTCGTCCAGATCGGTGATCCACTTCTCGCCAATGGCCTCGGTTATAAGGCTGGCCAGGCCGGGATTGGCTTTGTACAACCAGCGCCTTGGCGTTATTCCATTGGTCTTGTTGTTGAATTTTCCGGGCCACAACGCGGCGTAATCCGGGAAGAGCACCTTCTTGACCAGCTCGGAGTGGAGCCTGGACACGCCGTTGACCGAATGGGAGCCGACCACGGCCAGATGGGCCATGCGCACCTGCTTGCCGCCGTTTTCCTCAATAAGTGACATCCGCCGGATCTTCCCGTCGTCAACGACGCCGGAAAGGCGGATGGAATCCAGGAACCGCCGGTTGATCTCATAGATAATCTGCAAATGGCGCGGCAACACCTTTTCCATGAGTTCCACCGACCACATCTCCAGGGCTTCGGGCATCAGCGTATGGTTGGTGAAGGCCAGGGTGCTGGTGGTGATGTTCCAGGCCCGCTCCCAGGGGACGCGGCGTTCGTCCACGAGCAGGCGCATGAGCTCGGCCACGGTCAAGGCCGGGTGGGTGTCGTTGAGCTGGATGGCCGTGAATTCCGGCAGTTCCTCAATATTTTTGTTTTGTTTGAGAAAACGCCGGGTGATGTCGCGGATGGAGCAGTAGACCAGAAAATATTCCTGCACCAGCCGCAATTCCTTGCCAAAGGAGATGGATTCGCTGGGATAGAGGATCTTGGAAATCAGCTCGGAATAGACCTTCTGGTGAATGGCCTTCAGGTAGTCGCCCTGGTCGAAGATCTGCATGTCGAAGTTGTCCGTGGCGTGGGCGGCAAAAAGGCGCAAGTAATTGACTGTGTTTCCGCTGTAGCCGGCGATGGGAATGTCGTAAGGCACGCCCATCAGATCCTGCCAGTCCACCCACAAGGGCAGGTAGCTGCCGTCCGGCGTTTGATGGCTCTCCACCCGGCCGTAGATGGGTACGATCACGGCCTGGTCGCGGCGCTCCAGTTGCAAGGGCATGCCCTCGGCCATCCAGTAGTCGGGGCGCTCCACCTGGCGGTCGTTTTCGATGGTCTGCTTGAACAGGCCGTATTCGTAATGGATGCCGTAGCCGCAGCCGGGCATGTCGAGGGTGGCCAGGGAATCGAGAAAACAGGCGGCCAATCGGCCAAGGCCGCCGTTGCCAAGCGCCGGGTCGCGCTCGAACTCGCGGATTTCCTCCAGTTTGTAGCCCCAGCCGGCCAACAGCTCGCCCATCTCCCCCTGGAGCTTCAAATTGAAGATGTTGTTGCCGAGGCAGCGGCCCAGCAGATACTCGATGGACAGGTAATACATGCGTTTGGCCCGGGACTCGCGGTAGCGGTCGCGGGTTTCGAGCATTTTGTCCACCAGACGGTCGCGCAGCGTCAGGGAGACCGCCGTGGCCACGTCGCGGTGACTGGCCTCCCGGCAGGGCTTGCCGAGGGAATGGGTGATGTGCTCCCGGATGGCGCAGGAAAGATCGTCGGCGTCGAGGCTGTGCAACTGGCAGCTGTCCACGGGCATGGGAACCTCCTGGGGGCAAGGCGGGTGACTATTTGACGCCATACCAAAAAAGGCGGGACGCTGTCCAACCATGGGCCTAAACTCGGCCGCGTCCATGACCGATAACAAACGATAGAAGGGAAATTGTATCCCCAGGAGGGCACATGGACGCAATTGGCGGCAGCACGTCCGGGGCAGCGACCTCGGCCTTGAAGCAGCAGACGATGGGCGCGCAGGTGATCACCGAAACCCTCAACCGTTTGAACACCAACGACAACGGCCAGGTCAACGCCGATTACGATTTCCAGACCAAAGTCCTCGCCGGCCTGGGCAAGGGCACCCAGGTCGACGTCGGCGTTTAGCGGACGAGTTGGATAACGAGCGCGGGGGCGCGGCCGATTGGCGTCGGCCGCGCCTCTTGCTTTTTGCGACGGGGCGTCGCATGCCTGCCCCATGGCGACCATCCTCCACCTCGACATGGACGCGTTTTTTGCCTCCGTCGAACAGCACGACGATCCCTCGCTCAAAGGTCTGCCCGTCATCATCGGGCACGACCATCGCGGCGTCGTCTCCGCCGCCTCCTACGAGGCCCGGGTGTACGGCGTGCGCTCGGCCATGCCCGTGGCCGAAGCCCGCCGGCGCTGCCCGCAGGGCGTCTTTTTGCCCGGCAACCGCCGCCGCTACAGCGAAGTCTCCCGCGTCGTCATGCACACCCTCGGCCAGTTCTCGCCCCTGGTCGAGCCCGCCTCCATCGACGAGGCCTACGTCGACATCACCGGCACCGAAACCCTTTTCGGCCCCCCCGAAACCCTTGCCCGGGCCATCAAGGAGGCCGTCCGCCGGGCCACCGGCCTGGCCTGTTCCGTGGGAGTCGCGCCGGTCAAGTTCATCGCCAAGATCGCCTCGGACTACGACAAGCCCGACGGCCTGACCATCGTCACCCCGGAAGACGCCCTGGAC
>JBKICS010000134.1:0-5719 GCA_046567015.1 Acidobacteriota bacterium
CAGACAAGGGACAGGACGATCAGCCAGAACAGGCGGCGCGAGACGGTTTGCATCGGTTCCTCCCAGGCGGCAAGGCCCGCCAGCCTTTCTGCTATGGGCCAAAACCGGCCCGATGGCAACGCGCCCGGCCTTCCCTCCCGGGACAATCGGCATTATGGCTTGGGCGCGACAAGGGCCGGGCGGCGTGGCCGACCGGTGAAACGAGGTGTGCATGTTTGACGATTCGGCCTTCGTGCCGCTTTTGCTCGACTGGTTCGCGGCCAGCCGCCGCGACCTGCCCTGGCGGCGCGACTACGATCCCTACGCCGTGTGGGTGTCGGAAATCATGGCGCAGCAGACCCAGATGGACCGGGTGGTGCCTTATTTCCGGCGCTTCATGGAGTGGTTCCCGGACATCGCCGCCCTGGCCCGCGCCGACGAGGACGCGGTACTGAAGGCCTGGGAGGGCCTGGGCTATTACAGTCGGGCCAGGAACCTGCTGGCTGCGGCCCGAACCGTCGCGGCCGGGCATGGCGGGCGGCTGCCGGCCGATTACGAGGCCATCCGCGCCTTGCCCGGCATCGGCGACTACACCGCCGGGGCCGTGGCCAGCATCGCGTTCGGCCTGGACGCCGTGGCTGTCGACGCCAACGTCATGCGGGTACTGGCCCGGGCGCGCGACATCGACGTCCCGGTCAAGGAACCGGCCGGCAAGGCCAGGGTGGCGGCGCTCGCCCGGGAACTGTTGCCGACCGGTCGGGCCCGGGAGTACAATCAGGCGCTCATGGAACTAGGGGCGCTTATTTGCCGGCCGAAAAATCCCGACTGCCCGAACTGTCCCGTGGCCGGCGTCTGCCAGGCCAACCATCTGGGCATCGTGGCCGACCGGCCGGTGCTCAGCAAAACCCCGGACATCATTCCGCTGCTGGTGGCCACCGGCGTGCTGGTCCATGCCGGCAAGGTGTTCATCCAAAAGCGCCTGCCCAAGGGGGCCTGGGCCAATCTGTGGGAATTTCCGGGCGGGCGCATCGAGGACGGCGAGACCTCGCAAGCGGCCATCGTGCGCGAATTCGCCGAGGAGACCGCCTTTGCGGTGGAGTCGGCGGCCAAGCTGGCCGTCATCCTCCACGGCTACACCACCTACCGGGTGACCCTGCACTGCCATCTGCTGCGCCTGGCCGGGGACTACGAGCCGTCCATTCTTCCGGAACCGGCCCTGACCGCCGCCCAGGAGAGCCTGTGGGTCGCGCCCGGTGAACTGGCGAACTACGCATTTCCGGCCGGCCACCGCAAGCTCATCGACCAGCTCGCCGGCAGTTTGTGGCTTTTGTAGGGCGGATCGTGCGCATTTTCCCCGGGTTGCGTCTTGACGTCGGGGCGCTGGCTTGCCATGACCGGCCAAATATCGGCCACCAACCGGCCCAACGGGAGTTTCATGAGCGATTCGCTTAACGCCCTGCGTATTTCCGGCGACGACAAGGCCGCCTCCGGCGGCCCGCGCCGCCGCCGCCGCCGCTGGCCCTGGATCGTGGCCGCCCTGGTTCTCCTGCTCGTCGCCGGCTGGCAGCTGACGCCGCGCACCTATGTGGTGGAGGCGGCCACGGTTTCGCTGGCCTATCCCTCGCGCACCATCACGACGCTCACGGCCAGCGGCTACATCGTGGCCCAGCGCAAGGCGGCGCTCGCCACCAAGGCCACGGCCCAGCTCGTCTGGCTGGGCGTGGAGGAAGGCAGCCGGGTCAAAAAGGGCGACATCCTGGCCCGGCTGGAAAGCGCCGACGTGGAAGCGGCCCGGCTGCAGGCGAAGGGCGAGGTTGAGGCCGCCCGCTTCCAGATCGCCTCGGCCGAGGCCGAGCTGGCCGACGCCAAGCTGCTGTATGCCCGCATGAAACGCCTTTCCGCCGGCGATTACGTGGCCCGCTCCGACTTCGACACGGCCAAGGCCCGGCTGGACAAGGCCCTGGCCGCCCTGTCCCAGGCCAAGGCCAATCTGGCCGCCCGCGCCGAAGCCCTGCGCAAGGCCGAGGCCGAACAAGGCTACACCGAACTGACCGCCCCGTTCGACGCCGTGGTCCTGACCAAAAACGCCGATATCGGCGACATCATCTCCCCTTTCGGCGCGTCCTCCACCTCCAAGGCCGCCGTGGTCACCATCGCCGACATGAGCTCGCTTGCCGCCGAGGTGGACGTGTCCGAATCGAGCATCGAGAAAGTGACCGTGGGCGAGCCCTGCGAGATCATCCTGGACGCCATCCCGGGCGAACGCTTTCCCGGCGCGGTGCACATGATCGTGCCCACGGCCGACCGCACCAAGGCCACCGTGCTGGTCAAGGTGCGCTTCAATACCCTCGACCCCCGGGTGCTGCCGGAAATGAGCGCCAAGGTCGCCTTTCTGTCCCGGCCGCTGACCCCGGCCGAGACCGCGCCCCGGGTGGCCGTGCCGGCCTCGGCCGTGGTCTCCCGGGACGGGGCCGACGCGGTCTTCGTCATGCGCGAGGGCAAGGCGGTACTGACCCCGGTGACGCTCGGCGAGACGCTCGGCGACATGCGGGCCGTGGCCAGTGGGCTTGAGGTCGGCCAGAAGGTCATTCTCGCGCCCCCGGCCAAGCTGCGAAACGGCGACGCCGTGGCCCTGGCCGAAGGATAGCGGATGGACAGGCCGCTGATCGAAATTTCCCACCTGTCCAAGTCCTACCGGCGCGGCGACCAGGTGATTCCGGTTTTGACCGATATCACCTTCGACATCGCCGCCGGCGAGTTCCTGGCCCTGGTCGGCCCGTCCGGGTCCGGCAAATCCACGCTGCTCAACTGCATCGCCGGCATCGATTCCGTGGACGCCGGCAGCATCAGCATTGGCGGCACGGACATCGCCGCCATGACCGAGGGCGAGCTGGCCGGCTGGAGAAGCCGGCATGTGGGGTTCATTTTCCAGTTCTACAACCTGATCCCGGTGCTGACCGCCCTGGAAAACGTGGAACTGCCGCTGCTTCTCACCAGCCTGCCCGCCGGGCAGCGCCGTGACCACGCCCTGGCGGCGCTTTCCGCCGTGGGCCTGTCCGACCGCACCGACCACAAGCCCTCCCAGCTCTCGGGCGGGCAGCAGCAGCGCGTGGCCATCGCCCGGGCCATCGTCACCGACCCGGACATCATCGTGGCCGACGAGCCCACCGGCGACCTGGACCGGCAGTCCGCCGCCGACATCATGGCGCTTCTGGGGCGGCTGAACGCCGAACTCGGCAAGACCATCGTCATGGTCACCCACGACCAGCGCGCCGCCAAGGCGGCCCATCTCGTGCGGGAGCTCAACAAGGGCGAGTTGCGTGCTGCTCCTTAGGCTCATCCTCAAAAACGCCTTCCGCCACCGCCTGCGCTCGGTCCTGACCATCGTCGGCATCACCGTGGCCCTGCTCGCTTTCGGGCTTTTGCGCACGGTCCTCGACGCCTGGTACGCCGGAGTGTCGGCCTCCTCGGCCAACCGGCTGGTCACCCGCAACGCCATCTCCATCACCCAGCCCCTGCCCTATGCCTACAAGGGCCGCATCCGACAGGTGAGCGGGGTGGAGATCGTGGCCGCCGGCAGCTGGTTCGGCGGCGTCTACCTGGACGAGAAAAACTTCTTCGCCAACTTCGCCATCGAGGCCGACGATTTCTTCAAGCTCTACCCGGAACTGCTCGTCAGCCCCGAGGACCAGAAGGCCTTCCTGGCCGACCGCAAGGGCGCGATCATCGGGCGCAAGCTGGCCGATCGCTTCCATTGGCGCATGGGCGACACGGTCACCCTTCGCGGCACCATCTATCCCGGCCAGTGGCCGCTCACCATCCGGGCCATCTACAAGGGGGCCAGGCCGGACACCGACGAGACGGTTCTCTACCTGCACTGGAGCTATCTCGACGAGACCATGAAAAAACGCGCCCCGGACCGGGGCGGCCAGGCCGGATTTTTCATGATCGGCATCCGCGACGCCACCCGGGCGGCGGAAATCTCCAAGGAAATCGACGCACTGTTCGTCAATTCCCAGGCCGAGACCCTGACCGAGACCGAACGCGCCTTCCAACTCGGCTTCGTGTCCATGAGCGAGGCCATCCTGCTCGCCATCACCGCCGTGTCCTACGTGGTCATCCTGATCATCCTGGCCGTGGCCGCCAACACCATGGCCATGTCGGCCCGGGAACGGCTGGGGGAATTCGCGGTCCTAAAGACCCTGGGCTTTCAGGGGCCGACCCTGGCCGGCATGCTTCTGGCCGAGTCGCTTATCCTGTCGATGAGCGGCGCGACCCTGGCCATGGCCCTGCTCCCGCCCCTGGCCCACGGCTTCGCCACCGGCCTGGCCCAGTATTTCCCCATCTTCGTGGTCTCGCGCCAGACCGTCGTCCTGGGCTTCACCTTCGGCCTGCTGGTCGGCGTCCTGGCCGCCGTCGTCCCGGCCCAGCGCGTGGCCACGGTGCGCATCGCCGACGCCTTCCGGAGGATTGGCTGATGGCCGTGCCCCTGTCCTATTCCTGGCGCAACCTCAAGACCCGCCGGCTGACCACGGTGCTCACGGCCGGCGGCATGGCGCTGGTCGTCTTCGTCTTCACCGCCACGCTGATGCTGGCCGAGGGCCTGCGCCAGACGCTCGTTTCCACCGGCTCGCCCGGCAACGCCATCGTGCTGCGCAAGGGCTCGGAAACCGAAGTGCAAAGCGGCATCGACCGCACGGCCGCCTCGGCCATGACCACGCGCCCGGAAATCGCCCTGGGCGGCGACGGCCAGGCGCTTGCCGCCAAGGAATCGGTTGTGCTCATCGCCCTGCCCAAAAAATCCACCGGCAAGGTGTCCAATGTGGTCATCCGGGGCACCCAGCCCGCCTCCCTGGCCCTGCGGCCCCAGGTGCATCTGGTGTCCGGCCGCCTGCCGCGCCCGGGCACTCCGGAAATCATGGTGGGCGCGGCCGTGGCCAAGGGGTTTAGCGGGGCGGAGATCGGACAGCATCTGCGCTTCGGCAAGCGGGAGTGGCCCATCGTCGGCATTTTCGACGCCGGCTCCACCGGTTTTACCTCGGAAATCTGGGGCGACGCCGACCAGCTCATGCCGGCCTTCGGCCGCAACGCCTACTCCATCGTTCTGGCCGGACTGCGCGAACCCGGACTCTTCGACGCCTACAAGGAGGCCATCGAAGCCGACCCCAGGCTTCAGGCCGAAGTCTGGCGGGAGACGCGCTATTACGAGAAGCAATCTGACATGATGCGCAAATTCCTCACCGTGCTCGGCGTGTCGCTGACCCTGATCTTCTCCCTCGGGGCCATGATCGGGGCCATGATCACCATGTACTCCTCGGTGGCCGGACGCGTGGCCGAGATCGGCACGCTTAGGGCCATCGGGTTTACGCGCGGGGCCATCCTGACCGCCTTTCTCATGGAATCGACGCTGCTCGGCCTGCTCGGCGGGCTGGCCGGGGTGGGGCTGGCGGCGGGACTGTCCTTCCTCACCTTCTCCACAACCAACTTCCAGACCTTCTCCGAACTGTCGTTCAAGTTCTCGCTGGCCCCCTGGATCATCGGCCTGTCGCTGGGATTCGCGGTCTTCATGGGCGTGGTCGGCGGCTTCCTGCCGGCCGTGCGCGCCTCGCGCATGAACATCGTCGAAGCCCTGCGTGAAGCGTAGAAGAAGAGAAGAGAATAGAAGAGAAAGAGTGCCTCCGGCGGCCGGGGGCCTGAGGCCCCCGGACCCCCCGACTGGAAGAAGTTATTAAGGGGGTTT
>JBKICS010000135.1:0-5185 GCA_046567015.1 Acidobacteriota bacterium
GATCCTCATGCGCACCTACCACGAGTCCCAGGACAAGCCGACCTACATCGTGGACTGCACGCGAAACTGCAAGGAATAGACCGTGTGCGGCATCTGCGGGTTCGTGGGTCCGGGGGGCCCGGGAGAGCTGGCCGCCATGAACGCGGCCCTGGCCCGGCGCGGCCCTGACGGGGAAGGGGCCTTTCACGACGCCCCGGCCGGGGTCCACCTGGCCCACCGCCGCCTGGCGATCATCGACCTGGAAGGCGGGGCCCAGCCCATGGCCACGGCGGACGGGGAGCTTGTCGTCACCTACAACGGCGAGATCTACAATCACCTGGAGCTGCGCCGCGAACTCACCCGGCGCGGTCACCGCTTCGTCTCGGACCACAGCGACACCGAGATCCTCCTCCACGGCTGGCGGGAGTGGGGCGAGGAGCTGCCCTCGCGCTTAAACGGCATGTGGGCCTTTGCCCTCTACGACAAGCCGCGCGGACTGCTCTTCTGCTCCCGGGACCGCTTCGGCAAGAAGCCCTTTTTCTATGCGGCTGTCCCCGGCTTTTTCGCCTTCGCCTCGGAACTGACGAGCTTGATCGCTCATCCGCTCCTGGCCGACCGGTCCATTTCCCGGGCGAGCCTTCGCAAGTATTTCGCCTACGGATTTATCCCCGCCCCGAATGCCCTCTACGCCGGCACGCGAAAGCTCCCCGGCGGCGCGGACCTGCTTGTGGACGTGCGCGATCCGGTCCCGCGCCTTCGCCGCTGGTGGACGTTTCACCTGGAGCCCGATCCGTCCCTGGCCTCGGGCCCGGAGTCGGCCGTGGCCGGACGAGTGCTGGAGCTCCTCGACGCGGCCACGGCCCGCCGGCTCATGTCCGACGTGCCGCTGGGCATCTTTCTCTCCGGCGGGGTGGATTCCTCGGCCGTAACCGCCCTGGCCGCCCGCCACGCCCCGGACATCCGGGCCTTTTCCATTGGCTTTGACGATCCGGCCTTCGACGAATCGCAAAAAAGCCGGCTGGCCGCCGCTGCCCTGGGCGTTGCCCGCCACGAGGCCCGGCTCACCCTGGAGGCGGCGTTGGCGCTCATGCCCGAGATCGTGAGCCGCCTGGACGAGCCCATGGGTGACGTTTCGCTCATTCCCACGGCGCTCCTTTGCCGCGAAACCCGCCAGCACGTCACCGTGGCCCTGGGCGGCGACGGCGCGGACGAACTCTTTGCCGGCTACGACCCCTTCCGGGCCGTGCGGGCCGCCGAATGGTACAGCCGGCTCGTGCCCAGGCCCGTGCACCGCGCCCTGGCCCTGCTCGCCGCCCGGCTGCCGGTCGGCCACGGCTACATGGCGGCGAGTTTCAAGGCCAACCGGTTCCTGCGCGGCCTGTCCCATGCGCAAAAGCTCTGGAATCCGGTCTGGCTCGGCCCGCTCGACCCGGCCGAGCTGGCCGATCTGTTCGCCGAGCCCATCGATCCCGAGGAGCTTTACAGCGAGGCCATCGAGGTCTTTGACGGCTGCTGCTCCCCGGATATGGTGGACCGCACCATGGAGTTCTACACCCGGCTCTATCTGCAGGACGACATCCTGGTCAAAACCGACCGGGCCGGCATGATGCACTCCCTGGAAGTGCGCGCCCCGTTTCTGGACATCGAACTGGTGGACTACCTGCGCACCATCCCGGCCAGCCTCAAATACCGGCACGGGACCACCAAATACATCCTCAAAAAGGCCCTGGAGGCGGTTCTGCCGCGCCAGGTCATTTACCAGAAGAAACAGGGCTTCGGCGTGCCCATCGGGCGCTGGCTGGCGACCGGGGCGCTGCCCCTGGGCCGTCCGTCGCCGCTGGAAGCGGGCTTGCGCGCCGCCGCCGTCGAGGCCCGTGTCGCCGAACACCGGGCCGGGCGGGCCGATCATCGCCTGTTTTTGTGGAATCTCTGGGTCCTGCGCCATATGGACCTGGGCGGAGGCCGCTGTGCGCTTTGATACCCTCGAATACGTCGCGCTTCGTGTGCTGCGACGCTTCTTTTTCACCGAAAAGCGGCTGGCTGCCTGGGGCAACCGGCTGCCGTACTACCGGGTCAACCAGGGCGTCACCGATCCGGTGGCCATCGCCGAGGCCTACGCCGCCGACCTCTCCCGCATGGGCGTCGCCATCCCGGGCAAGCGGATCATCGAGATCGGCAGCGGCGCTGCCAACGGCGCGGGCTACGCCATGCAGGCCATGGGGGCGGAGTCGGTGGTCTGCCACGAACCCTACGCCCGCCACGACGTGGGCCTGGACGCCAAGCACCTGGAAAACCTGGTGCTGGCCCATCCGGGCGTCAAATTCTTCAAGGTGCGCCGGGTGACCAGCTTGGCCGAACTGCCGGACGGCTCCGCCGACATCATCGTGTCCAATTCGGTGCTGGAGCACGTCGCCGACACCCGCGCCCTGTTCGCCGATCTGGCCCGCCTGCTCGTCCCGGGCGGCGTCATGCTTCACCGGGTCGATTACCGCGACCATTTTTTCAAATATCCCTTCCACTTTCTGCTCTATTCCAATTGGGTCTGGAACTGGTTCCTCAATCCCGGCGACCTGCCGCGCTGGCGCTACGACGACCATGCCGGCGGCCTGGCCCTGGCCGGCTTCGACGTGTCCGCCCTTTCCTTCGAGCGCGACGAGGAAGCTTTCGCCCAGGTGGCCGACCGGCTCCACGCCGATTTCAAGCACCGCGACCCGGATATGCTGTGCATCACGCGAGCCACGTTATTTTGCCTCCGGCGTCCAGGAGGGGCTTTGCCCCTCCTGGACCACCCCACTGGGGGGCCTAAGTCCCCCCAGACCCCCCTGACTGGTAGGGATGATTCGTGAGCGTTACTCCCGTGGGGGACACCCCGGTTAAAAGTTTTGGGGGAGGGAGAGCGCGAGAGGGAACCCCTTTTTCCCCAAAAGGGGTTCCCTCTCGCATTCTTCGTCCTCTCAACCTTCTCCTCCTCAACTACGAATATCCGCCCATCGGCGGCGGGGCGGGCAATGCCACGGCCAATATGGCCCGGGAGCTGGCCGGGCTTGGCCATCGGGTGCGGGTGGTGACGGCGG
Source organism: Acidobacteriota bacterium (assembly GCA_046567015.1). GTDB lineage: Bacteria > Desulfobacterota > Desulfovibrionia > Desulfovibrionales > Desulfovibrionaceae > Solidesulfovibrio. Next base: position 3,054 of record JBKICS010000135.1, read on the forward strand.
CTTTTGCCGGGCAGCAAAGACGCGAGGCGGTGGACGGCTTTGAGATTTGGCGCATCCCGGCCGTGCGGCGGCATGCCGACCACTGCTCGCCGCTGGAGATGCTGACCTTCCTGGCCAGCGCCAGCGTGGCCTTGCCAATCATGCAGCGCACCTTTCGGGCCGACGCCTGCATCTGCTTTTTCGGCATCCCCTGCGGCCCGGCCGCCTGGCTGCTCAAGGCGCTGTGCGGCGTGCCCTATGTCGTGTCCCTTCGCGGCGGGGACGTGCCCGGGTTTCAGCCCTACGACCTGGCCGGCTACCACCGGGTCACCGGGCCGCTCATTCGCTTCTTGTGGCGGGGCGCGGCCGGGGTGGTGGCCAACAGCCAGGGGCTGGCCGCCCTGGCCCGCAAGACCGCCGGGCAAACGCCCATAGCCATGATCCCCAACGGCGTGGATACGGCGCGATTTTTCCCTGGGCCGACTCCTGCTCCGGCCGGTCAGCCGGAGGCGACCGCTAAGCCGGACGGGTCCGGTCCGGTGCGCCTGCTGTTCGTCGGCCGGGTGGTACATCAAAAGGGCCTGGACGTGCTCTTGGCCGCCTTGGCCGAGCTGCCCTCGGGGCTCAAGTGGTCCCTGGACATCGTGGGCGACGGGCCGTTGCGCCCGGCCCTGGCCGAGCAGGCGGCCCGGCTGGGGTTGGCCGGGCGGGTGCGTTTTGCCGGCTGGGCCACCCGCGAGGCCATGCCCGATATCTTACGCGCGGCCGACCTGTTCGTTTTTGCCTCCCGGGACGAGGGCATGCCCAATGCCGTGCTCGAAGCCATGGCCTCGGGGCTACCGGTTGCGGCCACGCGCATTTCCGGCAACGAGGAATTGGTCCTCGACGGCGAGACCGGGCTTCTCGTGCCGCCGGACGACGTCGCGGCCCTGGCCGGAGCGCTTGGCCGGCTGCTCGGCGACCGGGACTTGCGTCGGCGGCTGGGCGCGGCCGGCCGCGAGCGCGTGGTGCGGGAGTATTCCTGGCGCAGCGTGGCCGAGCGGTATGCGGCCCTGTGCGCCGGGGCAGGGGAGTAGGCCATGTGCGGCATCTGCGGCTTTGTCACCGACCAGGGCGGCCCGGACAGCCTGGGGGGCGTCCTGGCCGCCATGAACGGCACCCTGGCCCATCGCGGCCCGGACGGCGAAGGCCTCTACCTGGACGCCTTCGATGCCGGCGGCGGCGCGGGGCTGGGGCATCGCCGGCTGGCGATTATCGACCTCGTCACCGGCGACCAGCCGCTTTTCAACGAAACGCGCAGCCTGGCCATCGTCTTTAACGGCGAGATCTACAATTTTAAGGCACTGCGGGCGGAACTCGAAGCCAAGGGCCACGTCTTCGCCAGCCGTAGCGACACCGAGGTCATCGTCCACCTCTACGAGGAGTCGGGACCGGCCTGTGTGGCGCGTCTTCGCGGCATGTTCGCCCTGGCCATCTGGGACGCCGGCCGCCGCGAGCTCTTCCTGGCCCGCGATCCCTTCGGCAAGAAGCCGCTCTACTACGCCGCCATCCCGGGCGGCCTGGCCTTTGGTTCGGAAATAAAGGCCGTGCTGGCCCATCCGGCCGTGACCCCGCGCCTGGACGCCGAGGCCGTGGCCCACTATCTGACCCTGCAGCATGTGCCCGAGCCGTCCTCGGGCTTTATCGGCATCGCCAGCCTGCCGGCCGGGCACACCCTGCTGCGCCGGGGCGGCCGGACCCATATCGAACGCTATTTCCAGCTTGCCTACCAGCCCAAGCTCGCCGGCTCGGCAGACGCCCTGGCCGAGGAGTTGCGGGCGCGGATTACCGAGGCCGTGCGCCTTCGCTTGGTCGCCGACGTGCCGCTGGGGGCGCACCTGTCCGGCGGGGTGGACTCGGCCATCGTCACCGCCGTCATGGCTGGGCTCACCGACCAGCCCGTGCGCACCTTTTCCATCGGTTTCGCCGAGGAGGCGTTTAGCGAAACGCCCAAGGCCCGGGCCGTGGCCGAGCGCTTCGGCACGCGCCACACCGAGTTCATCCTGGGTTTCGACGAGGCGAGAAGCGTCATGGAAGCGGTGGTCGCGGCGATCGACATGCCCTTTGCCGATCCCTCGGCCCTGGCCGCCTGGCATCTGTGCCGGCTGACCCGG
>JBKICS010000136.1:0-5185 GCA_046567015.1 Acidobacteriota bacterium
GCCATGTCCGGGGCGCTGGGGTCCATCGAATGCGGCCGGGCCGACCATGTGGTCGAGTCCGCCGGGGCCAACCTGGAGCGCCGCTTTGGCGTACCCAACCTGAGCCTTGGCATCCCGGTCGGCATCCGCGAGACCGACGCCTTTTTCGCCGCCCTGGAAAAGCTCACCGGCACGCCGACGCCGCAAAAGTATCTGGCCGAGCGCGGCCGGCTGGTGGACGCCTACGTGGACGGGCACAAGTACGTGGCCGGGAAACGGGCCATCATCTACGGCGAGGAAGACATGGTCATCGCCATGGTGGCCTTTCTGGCCGAAATCGGGGTCAAGCCCATCCTGGCCGCCACCGGCTCCACCTGCAAGAATTTCAAGGCCGCCCTGGCCGAGGTCACCGAAGGCCTGCTCCCCGAGCCGCCCGAGGCGCGGCTCGGCGTCGACTTCCACGACATCGCCGAGCGGGCTTCCGAACTGGCCCCGGATCTGCTCGTCGGGCACAGCAAGGGCTACACCTATGCCAAGGCCTGGGGCGTGCCCCTTTTGCGGGTGGGTTTTCCCATCCACGACCGCTTCGGCGGCCAGCGCATGCGCCACGTGGCCTACGGCGGCGCCCAGGAACTCTTCGATCGCCTGGTCAACACCATCCTCGACCGCAAGCAGGAAGACAGCGCCGTGGGTTACGGCTATCTCTAAAGGAGCACGACATGAGCACGACCAAGGATCTCTCCAAGCACCCCTGTTTCAACCGCGAATCCGCCGGTTCCTGCGGCCGTGTGCACCTGCCCGTGGCCCCCAAGTGCAATATCATGTGCAACTTCTGCAATCGCAAATACGATTGCGTGAGCGAATCGCGCCCGGGCGTGACCAGCGCTATCCTCAACCCCAAGCAGGCCCTGCTCTACATGGACAAGGTGCTGGAAAAGGAACCCCGCATCACGGTGTGCGGCATCGCCGGCCCGGGCGACCCGCTGGCCAACCCCGAGACCATGGAGACCATTCGTCTCCTGCACGAAAAATATCCCCACCTCCTTTTCTGCCTGTCCACCAACGGCCTGGCCCTGCCGCAATACGCCGCCGAACTGGCCGAACTCGGGGTTACCCACGTGACCGTGACGGTCAACGCCGTTGACCCCAAGATTGGCGCGCGCATCTACTCCTGGGCCCGCGACGGCAAGGTGATCCTTCGCGGCGAGGCCGCAGCCGAACTGCTGCTCGCCCGGCAGATCGAAGGCATCCGGATTCTCAAGGAACACGACCTCATCGTCAAATCCAACACCATCGTCATCCCCGGGGTCAACGACCACCATGTGGTGGAGGTCTCCAAGACCCTGTCCTACCTGGGCGTGGACATTCAGAACATCATGCCCATCTTCCCGGTGGCCGACACGCCCTTTGCCGAGGTGCCCGCCCCCACCCACGAACTCATCCATGGGCTGCGGGAGCAGGCCAAGCACCTCGTGCCCCAGATGACCCACTGCAAGCGCTGCCGAGCCGACGCGGTGGGCCTGCTCGGCAAGGACATGTCGGGCGAGATGGCCGGCATTCTCGGCGACTGCGCCAAGACCGTTCCCGGGGCCGACCTGTCCAAGCGCCCCTACGTGGCCGTGGCCAGCCGCGAGGGCCTGCTCGTCAACATGCACCTGGGCGAGGCCCACAAGTTCCAGATCTGGAAGCAGGAAGGCGACGCCTTCGTCTTCGTCGAGGAGCGCTTCGCCCCGGAACCGGGCACCGGCACCAAGCGCTGGATCGACCTGGCCAAGCTGCTCTCCGACTGCCGGGCCGTCCTGATCGCCGCCTGCGGCGAGACCCCGCGCAAGATCCTGGCCGACACCGGCGTCCTGGCCCACGAGTGTTCGGGGCTGGTGGAAACGGCCCTGGCCGAGGTCTACGGCGCGGGCGACCTGACCCGGCTCAAAAGCCGGCGCAAGGGCGTCGGCAAGGCTTGCTGCAGCGGCGGCAGCGGCGAAGGCTGCTGAAGCGATAGCCGATATCGTTTAGCTGACATAGAACGGCGGCTGCTCTTGCAAACAGAGTGGCCGCTTTTATTTTGACAATATTGCAACCACAGTGTATTTGTCGCTGCAGTTGGATTGGGCCCTCTGGTCAAACCAGGCTGCGGCATTTCCCATATCGCCTTGGAACGCTTGGCTATCAATCGGCATCGTCTTCGATTAACGTCTGTATTCGTTGATTGAAACCGCCTTGAATCAATGGAAATCCTCGTGGAAATCTCTCGTGCGGCGCAGCAGGAACAAGAAACAAAATCCGAAGGCCAGTCTCCAGCACAATGCCGCATCCTCGGCGTCTATTCATTGGTGAAAGCTGCAGCCACTGGACATGGGGCCACGGCCAGAACCTACGAACAAAAGACTTGTTGGTTCGTACGTCGTACCGAAGATGACGAATACATCGTGCAGGCTCTCAATTCCAACTCCATCCCATCAGGGCCGTTGACCACGATCAGCAAGGGTGAATTCATTCGCAACTACCGTCCTGAACCGGGCTATTACGAAAAGCGTTGCCTGCCGTTTATCGATTCCTTGAAAAAAAAGCTCGCCCAGGCCGACAAGCACTTGGCCGAAGACGATCTTGACGGCGCGGAAAAGGAATTCTGCAAGGCCCTGCTCCTCGATGAGAAGCACCCCAAGGCCAACATCGAGCTGGGCAAGATCCACATGCAAAAGGGCGACGGCAGGAAGCTGGCTGCCGCCATGCGCCGCATCTTGAGCAACGACGCCATCTTTCAGGAACACGAACGCCACCTGTTCAACGACTTCGGCATCTGCCTGCGCAAGGAAAAGCACTTCGCCGAGGCCGTTATCTTTTTTGCCAAGGCCCTGGAACGAAACAGTGCCGACGAGCACCTTCATTTCAACATGGCCCGCGCCCTAGCCGAGTCCGGCAATCCCGACGCGGCCCGCAAGCATCTCGAAACCGCCGTGGCTCTGCGCTCCGACTTCGAGCCGGCCCGACGCTACCTCGCCTATCTCGGCACTGCCTCCGCCGCCGCAACAGGCGGCGCGTAAGCAGGCACGTCCAATGAGCGCCCCGGATCTGTCCCATTTCCATTGCCCGCCCGGCACCCGACTGGCCCTTGAAGTCACGGGGCTGCCGGACAAATTCGCCACCGCCTGCGTGGGACACGCCCGGGGGCGTTTTTTGGTCACCGCCGTGCCGGCCCTGGCGGAAACGGTCCGCGTCAGCTTCTACCAGTTGCTCTATCCCGACAACACCGTCATCGTACGCTATCTCCATGAAGGCACGGTCGTCGGCTTCACGGCCCAAATCATCAAGTGCATCCAGATTCCTTTTCCCTTGATTTTCTTGACCTTTCCAAAAAAAATCGAATCCCACGACCTGCGCCGCCACACGCGCGTGGCCTGCTGCCTGCCTGGCCAGGCCGTCATCGCCGGCGCAGACGTCCCGGGCATGGTCCTGGATCTCAGCAATTCCGGTTGCCTCTTTTCGGCCACCGTGACCGATACGCCGCCGGCCGTGGCCATCGACGACGTGGTGAATCTGCATTGCGACCTGTTCGGCCCAAACGGCTCCTCGGGGCTGGGCGGCATCGTCAAACGCGTGGCCCTGTCCGGCCGCCGACTGGAGCTGGGCCTCAAATTTCGCGATATATCCCCGCCGATCCAGCAGGCTATCAACGACTACCTCGATCAGGCCCTGTCCATCCTCGGCTGAGCTCAGCGGTCGCCGTGCCTTGCGGCCTGGGCCACTTCTCTCCTCCAAGCCTGTCCGTCCTAGCTAATGCCCGCCCCTGGCCTTTACGCACGCCCCGGCAACCGACAAAAACGTCGTTTTGTCCGCCGTTTTTGGTTCGCCGGCTTCCCTTTGCCGGAAGCTGTCTTAAATGAATCGGAATTGTAACCGGTTGCGAGTGGCACTGGACTTGCTATCAACAAAATGAACAAAGGAGGTCGCCATGCTCGTCCCACTGCTCGAGGCCCTGCTGGCCCTGCTGCCCCGGCCCGAACCGGTCCCCGCCCCCTGCCCGGTCGATCACGCCGACCGCGGCAGGGGCCGCAGGCAACCACGAAAACAACAGCACTGACACGATACATTGGAAAGGCGTGTGTCCACTGCAAGAAGGCCTGACAACAAAATTTGCTTCTGCAATACGGCCGCATTTCGGTGACACTCGTCCACTATTAATCGTGACAGTCTGTACAAAACAAACATCCATCCTCTATGTTTGGCCTGTTGCAGCCTGTCGCAGCCGCAGGAATTCCCCTCTGGCTGCGACACGCCGGCCAACCGACACGAGAGACGCACCTTCATGCTTGACGCCAACGCCCTGCCCCCCCTGCTCCTGACCTTCCGGGTCGCCACCCTGGCCACGGCGCTGGCCGCCGTGCCGGCGGTGATCCTGGCCCGACTGGCCCAGTTGCGTGCCTTTCCCGGGCGGGATCTGGCCGACGCCGTGCTGACACTGCCCATGGTGCTGCCGCCGACCGTGCTTGGCTATTACATCATCGTGGTGATGGGCCGGCGCGGGGTCATCGGCAGCTACCTCTGGGACACTTTCGGGGTGTCGATCATGTTCACCTGGGAAGGAGCGGTGGTGGCCGCCTCGGTGGTGGCCTTTCCCCTGGTCTACCGCTCGGCCCGGGCGGCGTTCGAGGGCGTGGACGGCAACCTGGAAAACGCGGCCCGGACCCTTGGGGCGTCCGAACTGGCCATCTTTTTCCGAGTATCCCTTCCCCTGGCCCTGCGCGGCATCGTGGCCGGCGTCATGCTGGCCCTGGCCCGGGCCACGGGGGAATTCGGGGCAACGCTCATGGTCGCCGGCAACCTGCCGGGCAAGACCCAGACCCTGTCCCTGGCCGTGTACAGCGCCACCCAGGCGGGCAACGACGCCCTGGCCAACGAGTTGGTGCTGCTCATTTCCCTGGCCTGCGTGGCGCTTCTCGTGATCGTGGCCAAGATCGTCAAACCCAAAGCCTGACGCAGAGGATGATGCCCATGAAAAAACTCCTGTTGACCCTGACCCTGGTTCTTTCCCTGGCCGCCCCGGCCCTGGCCGGCGAGCTGACCGTGTCGGCCGCCGCCAGCCTGACCGACGCCTTCAATGAGGTCAAAACCGCCTTCGCCAAGGAGCATCCGGGCGCCAACGTGACCTTCAACTTCGCCGCTTCGGGCGCGCTGCTTTCCCAGATGGCCCAGGGCGCGCCCGTGGACG
>JBKICS010000137.1:0-12890 GCA_046567015.1 Acidobacteriota bacterium
TGAGGATGACGCGTTCGGCCTTAAGTAGCGTCACGGCCGGGCCGAGAAGGGTGGCGACGACCATGCGGTCGGGCACGCGGTCACCGTCGGCGGCGAAGAAGGTCAGGTCGCAGGCATCGGACTGGCCCATGCGCTCGATGACGAGGCGGGCGATGGGCAGCCCGGCCACGACGATGGCCGCTTCCTTGGCCACGATGGAGGCGGTCAGGCGGTCGGCCGGGTCGAAGACGGCCATGGACGTGAGGTCCGGGCCGTCCTCGTCCAGGGCCAGATCAATGGCCCGAATGAGGAAGTCCCGGGCCTTGCCGGTAAAGAAGCGTTCGAAACGTGGATCGGTCATGGATCACCGCATCCGCAGGTAGGGGCCGGGGCCGGGCGGGGTGTGCCGGGACCGCGGCCGGGTGGGGGACGGCCGGCGTCGCGCCGTCGCGCCGCAGGCCGATCCGAAACGGCTGGCCGGACAATGCTCCGTGCCGCCGTGAAAAAAATAGCTTTTTTTGCCAAGCGGGACAAGGGCGGGCAGTGGCGACTTTTGACCTGTCCGGGCCGATTTCATGTCCCAGATGTTCCCCGGGCGGGCCAACCCGGGCCAAGGGGCGGCAAATCTCCCGGGCGACGATCAGGACTGGCGTCGCCGCAGCCGGGCCAGCCGGGCGGCCAGCCTCGGTTCCTGGCCCTGGTCCTTGGCGCTATAGAACTGGCGTCCGGTCAGCTCCTCGGGCAGATAGTCCTGGTCCACCCAGGCGTCGGGGTAGGCGTGGGGGTATTTGTACCCTTTGCCGAAGCCCCATTCCTTCTGCATCCGGGTGGAGGCGTTGCGCAGATGGAGCGGCACGGGCTTGACCCCGGCCTGCATGATCTCTTTTTTGGCGGCCAGATAGGCGGCGTAGCTGGAATTGCTCTTGGGGGCGAGCGCCAGGTAGACCACGGTCTGGGCCAGGGGAATGAACCCTTCGGGCATGCCAATGCGCTCCACGGCCTCGGCGGCGGAAACCGCCAGAGGCAGGGCCATGGGATCGGCCAGGCCGATGTCCTCCGAGGCCGAGATCATGAGCCGGCGGCAGCAAAAACGCGGGTCCTCCCCGGACTCCAGCATGCAGGCCAGGTAATACAACGCCGCGTCCGGGTCGCTGCCCCGTATGGACTTGATCATGGCCGAGGCCAGTTCGTAGTGGGAATCGCCGTCGCGGTCGCCCCGGGCCATGGCCTCGGGCAGGTGCTTGCGCAACTCGTCCGGGACGCGCTTGTCCTCGGGCAGGGCGGCGGTGAATTCCACGAGATTAAGTAGCGTTCTCCCGTCGCCCGAGGAGAGCAGGGCGATGGCGTCCAGGCTTTCCTTGGGCAGCACCATGCCGGTTTCCCGGGCCCCGCGCTCGGCCAGGACCATGAGTTGGGCATGGGTGAGCGGCCCCAGGCGCAGGACATGCAGTCGGGAAAGGAGCTGGCGGGTGACGGAGAAGGAGGGATTTTCCGTGGTGGTTGCCAGCAGCACGATGTCGCCGGTTTCGAGGATGGGCAGGAAGAAATCCTGCTGCGCCTTGGAAAACCGGTGCAGCTCGTCGAGGATGAGAATTTCCTTGCCCTTTATAAGCTCGCGCAGCGCCGCCAGGCCGGCTTCGGGGGCGCTCACCCGCACGTAGGGCCGGCCCTTGGCCCGGGCCAGGATCAAGGCCAACGTGGACTTGCCGCAGCCCGGCGGGCCAAAAAGAAGCAGGCTCGGCAGGCGCGGGCCGGCCAGCATGGTGGTGAGCCGTGAGATGACGTGGGATTGGCCCACGAAATCTTCGAGGGTAGCCGGGCGGATGCGCTCGGCCAGGGGGCGCTTTTCGTTTCCAAGCAAATCCATCTGTGATGTGCCTCGGGTGGTTGGCCGGGGGGAAGCCTCCGGCGGCCAACGGGCTTTCGCCCTTTGGAATCCCGTTACGAATTCAAATCGTGTTTTGGGATTCCAGGGATGGCGTGGAGAATCCCACGGAGTAGTGTTTTCCAGAAATACGTTGCTGTCCAGAGGTCAGCCGGCGACCAGCCCCAGGGACAGCACGGCCAATGCGGCGGTTTCCCAACGCAGCACGCGCTCGCCAAGGGTCACCGGAACAAATCCGGCCGCGATAAACGTTTGGGCCTCGGCCTCGGTCAGGCCGCCCTCCGGGCCGACGACGCACAGCGTATCCCCCGGCTCGGCCAGGTCGGCCGGGGTCAGATGCCGGGCCACGGCCGGGTCTTCCCAGAGCAGGAAGCGCCGGGCAAAGCCGTGTCCGGCCGGGTCGGCGGCCAGGGCGGCGGCGCTGGCCGCCAGGCTGAGGGACGGCAGCCGGGCCGCGCCGCACTGTTTGGCGGCGGCAATGAGCCCGGCGGTCCAAGCCTCCTTGGGAGCCTCGGGCATGCGGCCCTGGGAGCGTTCGGCCTGCCAGAAGACGATGCCGCAAGCACCCAGTTCCACGGCCTTTTCCAGAAAAAAGTCGCGCCTGGCCGAGCGGGAAAAGCCGGCGGCCAGATGCAGGCGGCGCGACGGCAGGGGTGTCTCTTCCAGGGCGATCGGATCGAGCGCCACCCGGCTGCGGGCCACGTCGGCGATGGTGAAAAGCCCGCTGCGTCCCTGGCCGTCAAAGGCGCGCACCGTGTCGCCCGAGCGTTTTCGCAGCACCTTGGCGCAGTGATTGGCCTCGCCGCCGGTCAGGGCAAAGGGCGTGGCAAAGGCCTCGGGCGGGATGAAAAAGGCGTCGGGTCGGCCCACGGGAACCTCGGTGGCGCGGCGGCGCTTGACGGTTTGGCTGGGAGCGACGCAAGCGCCGGCCGGAAGGCTCGTCTCCCCCCGGCCGGATGGACGCTGCGGCTGGGCTAGCCGGCGACGGCCTTTCTGGCCGTGCCGTTTTTATAAAAGGGCGGGGTCTGCTTGACGGCCGGCAGTTCGGCGCGGGCGGCCTTGACCACGAAATCCTTGGCTTCGGCCGCGGCGGCGTCCACATAGGCCAGGGCCACGGCATGGCCCAGGCTCGGGGCAAAGGAAGCACTGGTCACCAGGCCGACCGTCTTGCCGGTTTTGTCCAGCACCGCTTCGCCGTGGCGGGCGCTGCGCCGGCCGGCAATCTCCAGGCCGATGAGCTTCTGACGCACCGTCGCCGCCTTGCCCTTGCCGACATACTCGGCCGGGGAGGTGAGCAGCCAGCCGTAGCCGGCCTCGGCCGGGGTGTGCTCCTCGTCGAGGTCCTGGCCGTAGAGCGGATAGCCCATCTCCAGACGAATGGTGTCGCGGGCGCCAAGTCCGGCCGGCAGCACCCGGGGATCGGCCAAGAGCGCCTCCCACAGGGCCACGGCCGCCTCCGCCGGCAGGAACAGCTCATAGCCGAGCTCGCCGGTGTAGCCGGTGCGGCTGACCATGAGCTTGGCCCCCTGGAAGTCGGTCCAGGCGAAGTTGAAGTATTTCAGGCCCGAAAAATCCCCGGGCACCCGGTCTTTCAGCACCTCGAAGGCCAGCGGCCCCTGCAGGTCGATCTTGGCCGTTTGGGCCGAGACGTCCGTGAAGTCGGCTCCGGCCGGCAGGCGGCTCTTGATGGTTTCGAAATCGACCTGGATGCGCGAGGCGTTGACCACCAGCATGTATTCGTCCACGCCCAGGCAGTAGATAATGAGGTCGTCCACGACGCCGCCGGCGGCGTTGAGCAAAAACCCGTAGCGGCATTTGCCCGGGGCCAGGGTGGCCAGGTCGTGGGTGACGGCCTGGCCAAGGGCCTCGGCCGCGCCGGCCCCGGCCAGGAGGAACTCGCCCATGTGGCAGATGTCGTAGATGGCGGCCTTGGTGCGGGTGTGCTCGTGTTCGGCCAGGATGGAGGTGTACTGCACCGGCATGTCGTAGCCGGCGAACGGGACCATCTTGGCCCCGTGGCTGCGGTTCCAGTCGGTCAGGGGAGTGGGGATGGGCTTTTCCACGGTATCATGCTCCGGGTCTGTCGGAAGGGCGCTTCCGAAGGCTTAAGTGTTCGGCGGCGGCGCGCCTGGCTGGCTGAAGCCGTATCGCTTCCTGGTCGGGCGTGTTCACGACGTGTAACGACAACGCGGTTGCATCATGGTTTTTCGAACCTTTCCCGACGCATGGCGCAACAACACGGCTAGCTCTGGGCCACCAGCGGCAGGATGATGCCTTGCTCCTTCTTGGCCTTGCGGATCGACCGGAATTCGTCGAGCAAGGCCACGAGGCGTCCGTAGGTCTTTTTCACGGACAGGCCGTAGGAGGACAGTTCCAGGTCTTTTTTTCGGATGTAGTGGCGCAGCAGATAGCTGTCGTTTAGGATCATGTCGCCAAGCGACAGCACGCGTTCCACCAGGGCGTCGAAGTAGTTGACGATCTCGAACTTGAGGTCGTTTAGGACTTCGGTGAACAGGGTCAACATGCGCAGATAGGATAGCTTCTCGCCCTTGTAGTTGCGATCCTGGACGTCTTCCAGGAACTTCACCTTGCGGGCCTGCTGGATGTAGCTGTATTTGCTCCAGACATCCTGGTAGATGTCGCGCATGTTGCTGAAATCGTCGTAGTGGTCGGCGGAGAGCAGATAGTTGTCGAGCACCTTGACGACGTTGGAATAGAATTCGTCGGAGTAGCCGATGATGCGACGTTGGTGCTTGGCCAGCCAGGCGTAGAGGAACTTGAGCTTTTTCTCGTGGGTGTCGGTGTTTTCCACGATCTCGTTGCGCTTGTAGACGATGCGGCCGGAATACTCGCCACGCACGATGTCGTTTAAGCGCAAAAAGAGGCTGTAGGTGTCCTTGACCAGATTGAGCCGGAAATAGCTCTTGCCGGTGATCGGGTGGATGACTTCCTGGGAGGCCACCGACAGGGCACGGTCCTGGCGCACGTTGTTGGGATCGAACTTGTGCTGGCGGTAGACCACCCGGGTGATGACCACCCGGCGGTCGGGATCGATGAAGTAGCCGCCTTCGCGCAGGGCCTTTATCGCCTCGGTCTGGGTCTTGTCCACGGTCACCAGGGCGATTTTTTCCACCCGGGGATAAAACCGCGCCTCCGGATGGGAATAGAGCGTGGTGATGGCCCGGTCGGTCTGCCCCAGCACCCGGACCATGAATTTTTCGCCCATGCGAAACAGCCGCCGGGCGAAAAGCGCCGAGGAGGTGCGCCGCTCGGACACGATGGGAAAGCCGTAGAGCTCCATGAGGAACTGGTAGACGAAGCTGCGATGGCGCTCGTAGCGGCGGTCGTCGCCGACCACGAATTTCTTGATGTTGAGCCCAAAGCGCTTGAGTTCGGTGTCCAGGTAGGACGGGAACGAGCAATAGACCCCGGAGAGGTAGAAGTCGTTTTGGCTGTCCATGGACAGGACATGGGCCCGGTCCATCTGGAGGATGGTGGGCAAGAGCGCGGCGTAATTTTCCAGGCTGGTGACGTCGGTCTCGGAAAATTCCTTGCGGAAGGCGTCCTGGCTGGACTTGGCCAGGCGGGCGCAAAAGGTGCGCATGTTCTGGCCGAAGATGGACGACTCCAGCGGGCACTGGTCGCGGTAGGTTTCGTCGGTGTAGTCGAGCAGGCAGTGCAGGATGTCGTACTGGAAGATTTCCTGGAAATATTTGAGCGGCCTGGCCAGGGCCACCATGGAAAACCCGGGCAGCTCCTTGTATTCGTAGGCGTCGGCCTCGAACGAGGGGAGCAGTTCGCGAAATTCCACCACCGGATAGTTTCCGTGCTCGGCATAGGGCTTGAGCAGGCACTGCTTGATGTGCACCCAGTCGAGGAAGCGGCGCAGGTCGGGCAGGGTCTGGACGCGCAGGATCTCGCCTTCCCGGGGGCGGTGTTCGCCCTGGAGGAAGGCTCGCTCCGGAACCTGGGAAAAGGCGGTCGTCCAGTCGAACGTCATGGCCGCTCCGTGGCGGGTTGCGTTTTGGGCGGCGGGCTGGCCCGGTCGGGCACGGCCGCTGCCGAAAATCGTTTCATAGCCCATTATCCGTTTATGATAAAGCCCCCATCCTGCGCCGCGGCTGGACCAATCGAGTCGTTTCGTCGGTTTTCTCCGCCTCTCGGCCCCGGCTGTTCGCCCGCCTGGCGCTGATCGGTCCGCTGATCTGTCCGTTTGACGCCAGGGGCCCGGGACCGTAAGATGCGCCGCAGTTTCACATCCGCCACCGGCAAGGGAGAGCAGCGCATGGCCGACGTCCGTCACCAAGGCCCCAACCAGGGGGAGCGCTTCTGTCCGCGTCCGAGCCGCAGGGCCGGGCCGCGGCCGGGCTCTGGCCCCACGCCTTGCGGCAGGGCCTGCTGACCGCCATGTCTGAAGCGTCCTTTTACGAGCAGTTGCTGGCCATTGTCGGCAATGTCTTCGACGCCTATTCCGCCGTGTTGTTTCTGCCCGAGCCCGACTCCGAGGTGTGTCGGGCGGCCGCGTCCTTCAGCCTCGGCGAGGCGCTTGACCGCGAGGCCGCCATCGCCCCGGGCCAGGGGCTGGTGGGCTGGATCATCCGCGAGAAAAAGCCCCTGCTCATCAGCAATTTCGACCAGCACCGGGGCATTCTCGGCTATTACCGGGGCGGCGAGGAAGCGCGCATCCGGGCCTTTATGGGCTATCCCGTGGCCGTCACCGGCGGGGCGCTGTGCCTGGACAGCCGCAAGACCTATACCTTCGGGGAAAAGGACTTGAAAATCCTGTCCCAGTTCGCCGAACTGGCCGGCGCGCACCTGATCCGGTGCCGGGAAACCGCCCAGAGCCTGGTGGAACACAAATTCTACCAGGCCCAGCGCCGGGTGGCCACCCTGCACAAGGCCCATCCCAAATGGTCGGCCTTCCGCACCGGATTGCTGGACATCCTGTCCGAGACCACCGGCTTTCGCCACGCCGTCCTCACCGTGCGCGACGAATCCGGGCGTTCGTATTTCCTGGAAGGGGCCAACGAGAGTCCCTTTGCCGGCGGCCAGCCCGCGCCGGAGCGGTTTTCCGTGGGCCAGGGCCTGGTGGGCTGGGTCTTTAAAAACCACACGCCCGTCTATACCGGGGAAAAGGACGAGGCCAGCCGGCTGCCGCTTTTCGGCCTGGACGTGCCCACGGCGGATTTCAAAAGCGTCATCTGCCTGCCCATCCACTTTTCCAAAAAGACCCGGGGCGTGCTGACCCTGGCCGATCCCCGGCCGCTGCCCATTCCCGAGGAGCTCAAGGCCTTCGTCGGCATGGTGGCGGAAAGCCTGGCTCTTTTTCTGGAGAACCTGCACCTGCGCACCCGTCTCGACAGCCCTTCGACGTAGACTTTTTCAACGCGTGCATCTACCATGACCCAATTGTCGGGGAGTGGGGCCGGGGTTTCCGGATAGCGAACGCCAATGCGAGTGTGGGCATGTTTTTCAAGAATTTCTTTCGGTTCCTCGGTAAAGATCTGGCCATGGACCTCGGTACGGCCAACACCCTGCTCTACACCGCTGCCGAGGGCATCGTCCTGGCCGAGCCGTCGGTGGTGGCCATCGACACCCGTAGCGGCGAACTGATCGCCGTGGGCAGCGAGGCCAAGGAATACCTCGGCCGCACCCCGGAACGCATCCGGGCCATCCGGCCCATGAAGGACGGCGTCATCGCCGACTTTGACGTCACCCGGGCCATGATCGCCTTTTTCGTGCGCAAGGTGCTGGCCGGGTTCCGCTTCGCCAAGCCCAAGATGGTCATCTGCGTGCCGACAGGCATCACCCAGGTGGAGAAGCGGGCCGTCATCGAATCGGCCCAAATGGCCGGCGCCCGCGAGGTCAAGCTGGTGGAGGAGCCCATGGCCGCCGCCATCGGCGCGGGCCTGCCCATCGACCGCCCATCGGGCAACATGGTGGTGGACATCGGCGGCGGCACCACCGAAGTGGCCGTCATCTCCCTGTCGGCCATCGCCTATTCCGAATCCGTGCGAGTGGCCGGCGACGAGCTCAACGAAACCATTCAGCGCTTCGTCCAGGACGAATTCCAGGTGCTCATCGGCGAGAACATGGCCGAGGAAATCAAGATCCGCATCGGTTCGGCCATGCCCCTGCCCGAGCCGCGCAGCCTGGACGTGGCCGGCAAGTCGCTTATCGACGGCACGCCGACGACCATCACCATCACCGACGCCCAGGTGCGCGAGTCCATCCGCGAACCGGTCAACGTCATCGTCAGCGCCGTCATGAAAGCCCTGGAAAAGACGCCGCCGGAACTGGTGGCCGACATCGCCAAAAACGGCCTGCTGCTGGCCGGCGGCGGGGCGCTTCTGGCCGGTCTCGACGAGCGCATCAGCCAGGAAACCAACCTGTCCGTGCTCCTGGACGACGATCCGCTCACCACCGTGGTGCGCGGCACCGGCCGGGCCATGAGCGACCGGGTGCGTTTCAAGGACGTCTTCATCAATTGATTTTATCGGCTGACGCGGAGGCGGACATGGCGCACGACGTCGCGGGGCTTTTGGCCCGGACCCGGGAGGCCGTGCTGGCGGCCGGGGAACGTATCCGGGCCGATTTCGGCGCGCCCCGGGACGTGCGCCGCAAGGGCCGCATCGATCTGGTCACGGCCACGGATCTGGCCGTGGAGGAACTGCTCAAGGCCAAGCTGGCCCGCATCCTGCCCGAGGCCGCCTTCCTGGCCGAGGAAACCGCCGCTGCAACCGTACTTTCCGGTCCGACCTGGATCATCGATCCCCTGGACGGCACCACCAATTTCGCCCACGGCTTTCCCTTCGTGTGCACCTCGGTGGCCCTCTACGACGGCCAGACCCCGCTGCTCGGCTGCGTCAACGCCCCCCTGCTGGGCCAATGCTTCACGGCCGGGCGCGGCCTCGGGGCCTCTCTCAACGACGCGCCCATCCGCGTGTCCGACACGGACAGCCTCGAGGCCGCCCTGGTCGCCACCGGCTTTCCCTACGCCATCCGGGAGAATCTCGACGAGATCATGGCCGACCTGCGCGCCATGCTGGGAGCGACCCAAGGCATCCGCCGACCCGGCTCGGCCGCCCTGGACCTGGCCTACGTGGCGGCGGGGCGCTTCGACGCCTTCTACGAACTGGCGCTCAATCCCTGGGACGTGGCCGCCGGCGTGCTGCTGGTGACCGAAGCCGGCGGGCGCGTCGGCGGCTACCGGCCGGATGGTCCCTACTGCCTGGGCGATTTCCGCATCCTGGCCAGCAACGGCGCGTTGCACGAGGCCATGCTGGGGGTGCTGGGGGGAGAGGATGAAGAGTGCCTCCGGCGGCCAAAGGGCTGAGCCCTTTGGAATCCCACCTGAAGGCAAGGGGTAAAGGGGGGTAAGGCGCCGTTAGCGGGAGTTGGGAAACAGCGTGCGTTTTTCAAAGAAATGAACCACGGCCGGGGTCAGCCAGTCCCGGTAGTCGCGAACCAGGGCGGCCAGCTCCCCCTCGTCCACGAACATGCCGCCGGCCAACTCGTCGGGACTCGGCTTGGGCGCTTCGCTGGTGCGGCCGGCGGAAAAAAGCGTGACGAATTCAAAGGCCGTCTCCCGGCTGGCCGGGACGGCGTCGAGCGCGACCAGGGACGGGACGGTAAGCCCCAGCTCCTCGAAAAGCTCCCGGGCGGCGGCTTCCTCGCGCGCCTCGCCGGCCCGGACATGGCCCGTGGCCGAAAGATCGAAGCGGCCCGGATACAGGCTCTTTTGCGGACTGCGCTTTTGCAGGTAGAGCCGCCCGGCGGCGTCGTAAACCAGCACCATCACCGAGCGATGGAAAAGCCCCTGGCGGTGAGCTTCGGCCAGGGGCAGGACGAGCAGCGGCCGGTCGCGCGCGTCCACGATGTCCACCATCTCGATTGTCTTGTCGGGCTTGGGTTTTTTCGCCATGTCGCACCGCCTCCGTCAGGGGGCATTGTGCCAGGGGATGCAGGAAATGCAACCGACGCCGCAGAGCGCTTTTTCCGACCCGACCCGGCTTGGCCCCGAGGACGCCGCCTCCCTGGCCGCGCTGGAAACCCGCGCCTTCCCCGATGCCTGGGACGAGGCCGCCTTTGTTGCCGCCTTTGCCCGGCCGGCCTTTGCCGCCTTCGGCATCCGCCAGGGGAGAAGGCTCGCCGCCTACGCCACCTTCCACTTCCTGGGCCAGGAGTTCGAGGTGATAAATATCGCCGTGGATCCCGACCTGCGGGGACGGGGACTCGGTTCATGTCTTTTCGGCCATGTCTTGCAACATACCGATAAAGCAGGCATGAACCAGGGGTATCTGGAAGTGCGTGCCGGCAATGTCCCGGCCAAACGCTTGTATCTTCGCCACGGGTTCGCCGTGGTTGGCCTGCGCAAGCGCTATTATGTCGACACTGGGGAGGACGCCCTGGTCATGGTCCGTGAGGCCGGCCAGGCGCGGTCCCAAGAGCCGCAACCCGTCTAACCAAGCGCCAAGGAGCTCCCATGGCCCTTATCCGTATCGACCAGATCGACGTCGCCGGCAAGAAGCTGCTGATCCGGGTGGACTACAACGTGCCGCTCTCGGGCGGGACCATCACCGACGATCTGCGCATCCGGGCGAGCCTGCCGACCATCGAATACGCCCTGTCCAAGGGCTGCTCGCTTATCCTGTGCTCCCACCTCGGCAAGGCCAAGGGCGCGCCCGACCCGAAGTTCTCCCTGGCCCCGGCGGCGGCGCGCCTGTCGGAACTGCTCGGCCGGCCGGTGCGCATGGCCCCGGACTGCCTGGGCGAGGAAACCAAGGCCCTGGCCGCGGCGCTTAAGCCCGGCGAGATCCTTATGCTCGAGAACCTGCGCTTTCATCCCGGCGAAACCGCCGGAGACACTGCCTTCGCCAAGGAAGTCATGTCCATGGCCGAGGTCTACGTCTGCGACGCCTTTGGCACGGCCCACCGGCCCCATGCCTCCATGGTGGCCTTCGCCCAGGTGGCCAAGCAGTGCTGCGCCGGCTTCCTGCTCATGAAGGAATGGCAGTTTTTGGGCGAGGCCGTGCAGTCGCCCACGCGCCCCTTCGTGGCCGTGTCCGGCGGGGCCAAGGTGTCCTCCAAGCTCGGGGTGCTGAAAAATCTTCTCACCAAGGTCGACGCCATGTGCATCGGCGGGGCCATGGCCAACACCTTCCTGGCGGCCCAGGGCTACGGCGTCGGCAAGTCGTTGGTCGAGCCGGAACTCTTTGCTGCCGCCCTGGAGATCATGGACGAGGCGAAAAAGCGCGGCGTGGGCTTCTACCTGCCCGTGGATTTCATCATCTCCAAGGACGCCGGCAAGCCCATGCTGGAAATGCAGCCGAGCGGGCAGGTTCCTTTCGCCTCCATCCCGGACGACGCCGTGGTGCTCGACATCGGTCCGGTGACGGCCGGCCTGTTTGCCCTGGTTATGGACCCGGCCAAGACCGTGGTCTGGAACGGCCCCATGGGGGCGTTCGAGAACCCGGCCTTTGCCCAGGGCTCCTACACCGTGGCCCATATCGTGGCCGGGGTGCGGGGCCTGTCCATCGTCGGCGGCGGCGACACCGACGTGGTGGTGCATCAGGCCAATCTCGCCGACAAGATGGCCTTTATCTCCACCGGCGGCGGGGCGTCGCTCGAATTTCTCGAAGGCAAGGAACTGCCGGCGTTTAAAGCCCTCAAGGAGTGCCAGTCATGAAAAAGCTGATGGCGGCCAACTGGAAGATGTACAAGTTGCGCGGCGAAGCCGCGTCCACGGCGTCGGATCTGGCCGCGCAGTTGGCCGGCAAGCTGCCGCCGGACCGCGAAGTGCTGGTCATCCCGCCCTTTACCGCCCTGAGCGACGTGGGCCAGGCCCTGGCCGGGGCGGCGGGCTTTGCCCTGGGGGCCCAGAACTTCTATCCGTCCAAGCAGGGGGCCTTTACCGGCGAAATCGCGCCGGAGATGCTCCTGGACGCTGGTTGCCGCTACGCCTTGGCCGGGCATTCCGAGCGGCGGCACATCCTCGGCGAGGACGACGCCACGGTGGGGCGCAAGACGGCTTTCGGCCTGGCTGCCGGCCTGTCCATGATCCTGTGCGTGGGCGAGAAGGTGGAGGAGCGGCAAGCCGGGCAGCTCGAGGCCGTGCTGGCCCGCCAACTGACGGTCGGCCTGGCCGACGTGCCGGCGGACGTCGTTCCCGAGGCCCTGGCCGTCGCCTACGAGCCGGTCTGGGCCATCGGCACAGGGCTGACCGCCGGGCCGGAGGAAATCGCCGGGGCCCATGCCGTGGTGCGGGCCTTTCTAGTCAATCGATTCGGGGCGGGCGGCGCGAAAATCCGCATCCTCTACGGCGGCAGCGTGAAGCCTGGCAACGCCGGACAGATTTTGGGGATTGACAACGTGGAGGGAGTGCTGGTAGGTGGCGCAAGCCTTGACGCTGCAAGCTTCGCGGCGATTGTGACAGCATGAAGAACTCGCGGACATGTCCGTGAAAATAACGGGAAAAATCAGTTGACAACTCTCATCATTACTGTACATGTACTCGCCTGCGTGGCGGTCATCATCCTGGTTCTGCTCCAGTCGGGCAAGGAAGGCATGGGTGTGATCTTCGGCGGCGGAAGCCAATCCGTTTTCGGCAGCACGGGTGCCGGCGGGCTTCTGGTCAAGCTGACCGCGTTGTTTGGAGCGCTCTTTCTCATTACTTCGCTTGTCTACAACTCGTATTCGGGTTCGCATCGGCGTTCGGCCAAATCGGTCATGATGGATGCCAGCGGTGCGCCGGTCCAGATTCCAGTTGCGCCTGAGGGCGCGGCCAAGGATGCGGAACCCAAGAAGGGTGTGACCTTTGAAGAGGTTCCGGCGCCTGGAGCAAACAACGCTCCGGCCGGCGGGGCAGCGAAGTAGTAAGCATAAATTTGCCGAAGTGGTGGAACTGGTAGACACGCCATCTTGAGGGGGTGGTGGGCCATGCCCGTGGGGGTTCGAGTCCCCCCTTCGGCACCATATTAGAGTCCAGGAAGGTCCAACAAAGACCGAAAACCCCTGGAAACATTAA
>JBKICS010000138.1:0-10053 GCA_046567015.1 Acidobacteriota bacterium
TCCCCCCCGGCGGGTGCAGGGCAGCGCCCTGCCGGGTCCAGGGCAGCGCCCTGGTGGGGTCTGGGGCAACGCCCCAGCGGGGTTCGGGGCGGAGCCCCGGCAGACTCCGGGCTCCGCCCGGCGATTATTTGGGGATGAGCGGCAGGCCGACCCAGAGGAACGAGTAGGCGGACAGGGCCAGCATGACGGCCGCGAGGACGCCGGTGACGGGCAGGGTGCGGTTGGCGGCCTTGGCGAAGCGGGCCAGGGTCATGCCGGCCATGGCTCCGATGGGGAAGAGGTAGCGGCCTTGGGCCTGGAAGTCGTTGACCCAGGAGTGCCAGGTGGACTGGAAGATGGTGAGCCCGGCGAAGGCGAGGAAGACGAGCAGGGCGGAGGTGCCGCCGGGGCCGCCGTGGATGACCAGGGCCAGGGCCAGGGCGCCGGCCAGGGTCCAGAAGGCGTAGCCGATGTAACGGTAGTAGAGGAGCGGCGCGTAGATTTTCATGTAGTCGTAGACGCCAAAGGAGGTGCGAAACGACCAGATATGCCAGGTCCAGATGGAGAAGAGCTGGGGGTAGGTGAGTCCCTGGTCGCGCATGCGCAGTCCCCAGTACTGGGTGCCGGCCTCCTGGGCCGAGGGTTTGTAGTCGGGGGTGGCGTATTTTTCGGCGTTTTGGGTGGGCACTTCCGGCCGCACGGTGCGGTTGACGTAGGTGTTGTAGCCCCAGCGCGCGCCGAAGAGGGTGACGACCACGAGGAAGACCAGGGCGGCGTTTTGGGCGGCGGCTTTGAGGTTGCGGGCGGCCAGGCCGCACACGCCGAAAAAGGCCAGGGTGAAGCCGGCCAGGACGTAGTAGTTCTGTTTGGAGATACAGATGAAGCCGAGCAGCACGCCGAGGGCGAGGAGCCGGCGGGATTGACGCGAATCCCGGCCCAGTGGCGATGGGATAACCGGCGGATCGAGGCGGGCCACGACGTAGACCATGCAGAAGGACAGGAACATGGGGAAGGCGTCGCCGTTGAAATAGCTGAAGACGTACCAGACCTGCGGCGTGATGAACAGGGGAAGGAAGGCGATCTTCTTGTCGTCCGGCAGGCGGAAACACAGGGCCATGAGGATGGCGAAGAGGAAGATGTTGAAAAACCGCAGGGCAATATAATCTGGTCCGAGCAGTGGGGCCGTGGCGGCGGCGAACTTGCCGGCAAAGAAGTAGACCACGTCGAGCTGTTGCAGGTAGGAGACGCCGTAGTTGCTGAAGGTGTTGGAGAGCCGGGGATCGTCCATGGCCGGAAAATCCCAGTATTGGATGAAGTAGCGGCCGGCGTTGACGTGGTCGAGTTCGTCCGGGTGGACGTTGAGTCGGCTTTGCCAGGCCATGGCGCACATGGCCGCCAGGATGCCGGCGGCCACGAGCCCAAGGAGCAGATTTTTGACCAGGGTTTTGGCCATGCGTCAGGACGCGCTGTTATAGACCGCGTCGAGGACGGCCTTGGCCCCCAGGGCCAGGACGGCCTCGGCCAGGGAGCGGCCCAGGGCGTCGGCCTGGGCGCGTGGACCGGAGACGGCGTCGCGGAAGGTCTTGCCGGTTTCGGGATCGGCCACCAGGCCGTCGAGGAAAAGCGTTTCGCCGTCGATGACGGCATGGGCGGCGATGGGCACCTGGCAGCCGCCTTCCAGGCGGCCGAGGAAGCCGCGTTCGGCGGCTACGGTGTCGTGGCTTTCGGGGTGGTCGAAAAAGGCCAGCATGGCGGCGGTTTCCGGGTCGTCCAGGCGGTATTCCAGGCCGAGCGCGCCTTGGGCGGCGGCGGGCAGGAACTCGGGCGGTCCCAGGCGCACGGACTTGGGCGCGGTGAGTCCCAGGCGGTTGAGTCCGGCGGCGGCCACGATGATGGCGTCGAACCGGCCGTCAAGGAGCTTGCCCACCCGGGTATCGAGGTTGCCGCGCAGGTCGACGATGGTCAGATCGGGGCGCAGGGCGAGGAGCTGGGCCTTGCGGCGCAGGCTGCTGGTGCCGACGGTCGCCCCGGCCGGCAGGGCGGCCAGGGAGTCGTAGGCCACCGACAGCAGGCGGTCGCAGGGATCCTGGCGCTCGGGGATGATGCCGACCACCAGGCCCTCGGGCTGTTCGGCCGGCACGTCCTTCATGGAGTGCACGGCCAGATCGGCCCGGCCGTCCAGGAGCGCTTCCTCGATTTCCTTGACGAACAGGCCCTTGCCGCCAACCTTGGCCAGGGGCACGTCGAGGATGATGTCGCCCTTGGTCTTGATCGGCAGCAGGTCGACGGTCAGGCCCGGGTGGGTTTCCCGCAGGCGGGAGGCCACGTGGTTGGCCTGCCACAGGGCCAGTTTGCTGCCACGGGTGGCGATGACGAGTTTTTCACGCATGCGGTTTCCGGATGCTTTGGAAGCGGGTTAGGGCGTGGACCGGCCAGCGCCGTTTGCGGGTCAACCGGACGCTGGCCGGTTTCGGGGTCGTTATCGGGGCGCGGTCCGTTAATGGCAGGAGGCGCAGTTGCCCCCGGCGCAGCCGGAGCAACCGCCGCCGCCCGAGGACGTGGCCGTTCGCGCGCCGGTCTGGCCGCCGCCGGTGCGGCTGCGGCAGGCGGACATGAGTTTTTTCGTGTCGCCCGAGGCGCATTTGGGGCAGGGCGGCGTGGTCGTGGCCGAGCTGGAGGCGATTTCTTCGAACTCCGCGCCGCATTTGTTGCAGCAGTATTCGTACATGGGCATGGACTGATACTCCTTGGATCGTAACCGGCGGATGGGCCGGATCGCTATCGGTCTTCGAGGAAGGGGCCAAGCTCCATGACCGCCTCGAAGAGGTAGTGGTCCACGAGTTTGCACAGGAGGTGCCCGATGGTGATGTGCACTTCCTGGATGAGCGCCGTGCGTTCGTGGGGCACGAGCAGGGCGTGGTCGCACAGCGGCACGATGCCCCCGTTGCGCCCGGCCAGGCCCACGGTGACGCAGCCCTTGTCCCGGGCGGCGCGCAGGGCGGCCAGGACGTTTGGGCTGTTGCCCGAGGTGGAGATGCCCACCACCACATCGCCCGGCGCGGCCAGGGCCTGCACCTGCTTGGCGAACACCCGGTCGAAGCCGTAATCGTTGCCGATAGCGGTAAGTATGGACGAGTCGGTGGTCAAGGCCAGGGCGGGCAGGGGCGGACGTTCGAGTTCGAAGCGGTTGACGAACTCGGCGGCCAGGTGCTGCGCGTCGGCGGCGGAACCGCCGTTGCCGCAAAAAAGGATCTTGCCGCCCCGGGCCAGGGCCACGGCCATGGTGCGGGCCGTCGTGTCGACCAGCTCGGCGTTCTCGGCGAAAAACCGGGACCGCAGGGCGTTGGCCTCTTCGACATAGGCGATGATGATGCGCTGGGTGTTTTCCGACATGGCCTTCCTTGTGTCGCCGGCGCTTGTGCGCCGTCGCGGGGATCGTTGTAGCCAAAGGCCGCCCCGCTGACAACGCCGGAGGTTGCGTGTTTGAATTCCGCCGGAAAAAGGCTAGGATGGTGGATCGACATGGCGGTTGGGGGCGGCAAGCATGGAACCCACACTCCTGGGGCGGGTCTCGGACGAGCGGTGCGTGAGCCTTATTGGCATGGCCGGGGCCGGGAAATCGACCCTGGCGGCCCTGCTGGCCGCACGCCTGGGCTGGGCCTGCCTGGACACCGACCGGCTCATCGAGGCCCATTGCCGGGCGCGGCTGCCGGACATCCTGGCCCGCCGCGGCCTGTCCGGGTTCCTGGCCGTCGAGGAAGAGGTGGTGGCCGGGCTTGGCGTCAAGCGCTGCGTGGTGGCCACGGGCGGCTCGGTGGTCTACGGCGCACGGGCCGTGGCCCGGCTTCGGGCCATGGGGCCGGTGGTCCACCTGTCCATTGACCTGCCCACGTTTCTGGCCCGGGTGGGCGATCCCGGGGCGCGGGCCTTTGTCATGCCCGGGGGCATGAGCCTTTCCGACGTGTATGCCGAGCGGCAGCCGCTGTACGCCGCCGCCGCCGATCTGACGGTAACCAGCTGCGACGCGCCGCCCGAGGCCTGCGTCGAACACATTTTGCAAGGAATCCAGTCGTGACCGTATCGTTTCCGGTTTCGCGCACGCGCGCGGTGCTCAAAAAATTGGCGGCGCTTTACGCCGACATGGACGCGGCCTACACGGCCGCCGCCGCCGCCGCCGGGCTCTCCTGCGCCGGCTGCGCCGAGAACTGCTGCGTCAGCTTCTTCCAGCACCACACCCATGCCGAGTGGCTCTACCTCCACCAGGGACTGGCCGCGCTTGCGCCCGAGCGCCGGGCCGCCTACGAGGCCAGGGCCCGGGACTATGTCGCGGCGGCGCGGGCGAGCCTTTCGCGCGGCGAAACGCCCACGGCCATGTGCCCGGTCAACGACGAGGGGCTGTGCGGCCTCTACCAGCACCGGCTCATGATCTGCCGGCTGCACGGCGTGCCCAACGTGCTCATCGGCGGCATGGGCATCCGGGAATTTCCGGGCTGCGAGCCCTGCCAGCGGCGCACTGCCGCCGGGGCCGCCGCCGGGAGCGGGGGCAAGGCCATGGACCGCACGCCGCTTCTGCGCCGGCTGGCCGCCCTGGAGATGGAACTGTGGGGCAGCCGGCCCGGCCGTCCGCCCAAGGTGGACATGACCCTGGCCGAAATGATCCTGGCCGGACCGCCGGGGAAATAGACGCGGGCAAAAGAGGGGGAGACATGGACGTCAAACGGTTCTTTGGGCGGCGAGCGGCCCTGGCCATCCTGGCCCTTGGCCTGCTCGCCGGCTGCGCCAGCACCTCGGTGTCGCACCTGGAATCCCGGCCGGTGGTGGCGGCGACGCCCGCCGCCCTGACCATGCAGTTTTTTCGCTTCGAATTCACGGGCAAGCCCGCCGGCGACGGCTATGTCGTGCGCGGCCGGGCCGTGCCCGTGCCCGACGCCCTGCCGCCCTGGGTGGACCGCCTGGACGAGCTGACCCTGGCCGCCTACCTGCGCGACCCGGCCGGCACGGTGCTGGCCACCAGCGAGAAGCGCTACAAGGGCATGCCGCTCGGCGACGGCGCGGCCATTCCCTTCGAGTTCGTCCTGGCCCCGGCCGGAACCGCTGCCGGCAATTATGCCGTCTCCTTCGGCTACAAGGCCGCCTTCGGCTCCCAGAAAGCCCGCAACGCCGTGTCCGCCAGCGGCCCGGCCCCGGCCGGCACGGTCTTTTTCGCCAGCGAGGGCGCGCTGGTCAAACAGTAGCTTCGCCGCGTCCAACCGACCAAATTGTCGCGGTAGCGACATTTTTGTCGGGTACGCCATCTTCCCGTCGACCCGGCCCGGTTGGCTACGCCGCCTGCCTGGCCGATTGCGGCGTGTTATCAATTTTGGCACGGCATTTGTATCTCTCCAATCGTTCCCAGTGCCCGGGGCAGCGGCCGCCCGGGAAGTCCTCCACCCGACCGGCCGCCCACCCGAAACCTCCTTGGCTGGCTGATTGGTTTGGCGTTTCATGTTTCCGCGAAAACGGCGTCGCCGCGAACCGACGCCGTTTTTGTTTGGTGCATTCCCCCTTTACCGCGGCAGCGGGATACGGTAGCGCCAAGGGGCCGGCAATTTGAACAAATGCCGGACCCCGAACATGATCATCCGCATTGCCTTGCGCAATCTCCTGCACGACCGCGTGCGTCTGGCCGTTACGCTGACCGGCGTGGTCTTCGCCGTGGTCCTCATCGCCGTCCAGGGCGGCCTGTTCGTGGGCTTCACCCGGGCCACCTCCTGCGTCATCGAAAACACCGAGGCCGAGGTCTGGGTGGCCTCGCGCGGGGTGCGCAACTTCGACGTCACCCATCCGTTGCCGGACCAGAAATTCCATCAGGTGCTGGGCATCCCGGGCGTGGCCCGGCTGGAACGCTTCATCGTGCGCTTCGCCAACTGGAAAAAACCGGCCGGCGGCCAGGAATCCATCGAGATCGTGGGGTTTGACCCGGGTTCGGGCCTGGGGCGGCCCTGGATCGTGGTGGCCGGCAGCGAAAGCGCCCTGCGCCTGCCAGACGCCGTGGCCGTGGACGAGATCTATCTGAAAAAGCTTGGCGTTACGGGCCTTGGCGACCGGGGCGAGATTAACGACCGCCGGGCTCGGATCATGGCGCTGACGCGCGGCATCCGCTCGTTTACCACCTCGCCCTACGTCTTTACCTCCTTTGAAAACGGCCTCAAATACTCGGGATTGGCCCGGAGCCAGAGCACCTACCTGCTGGTGCGCCCGGTCCCCGGCGTTTCGCCCGTGGCCTTGCGCGACGCCATCGCCGCCAGCGTGCCCGGCGTCGACGTCTTTACCCGCGAGGAGTTCGCCGGCAAGACCCAGTATTATTGGATGTTTACCACCGGAGCCGGCATGGCGCTTCTGATCGCCGCCTCCCTGGGGCTGGTGGTCGGCGGCGTGGTGGTGGCCCAGACGCTCTACGCCACAACCGTGGACCACCTGCCGGAATTCGGCACCCTGCGGGCCATGGGCGCGCCCGGCGGCTACATCCACCGCATCATCGTGGCCCAGGCCGTGGCCGCCGCCCTGGTCGGCTACTCTTGCGGCATCGCCATCAGCTATTTTCTCGTGGGGCTGGCCGAGCGCGGCGGGGCCTCCATCGTGCTGCCGCCGGGCATGGCCGTGGGGCTGTTCTTTCTCACCGTGGCCATGTGCGTGTCCGCCGGGCTGGTGTCCATCCGCAAGGTCACCAGCATCGACCCGGCCATGGTCTTTCGGGGAGCCTGAGCCATGCCGCCGGACACCATGCTGCTGCGGGCCACCAAGGTCGCCAAGACCTTCACCCTGGGCAAGGTCGAGGTGCCGGCCCTGCGCGGCGTGGACATGGCGGTGGCCGCCGGGGAGGTGGTGCTGCTCATGGGGCCGTCCGGCAGCGGCAAGACCACGCTGGTCTCCATCCTGGGCTGCATCCTGGCCCCGACCTCGGGCAGCGTGGCCGTCATGGGCCGGGAAACCGCCGGCCTGCCCGAGGCCGAGCTGGCCAGGGTGCGCCTGGCCCACATCGGCTTCATCTTCCAGGGCTACAACCTCTTTCCCACGCTCTATGCCGAGGAAAACGTCCGCGTTTCCCTGGATCTGCGCGGGGTCAAGGGCCGCGACGCCGTCGAGCGTTCCCGGGCGGCCCTGGCTGCGGTTGGCCTGTCCGACAAGTTCCGGGTGCTGCCGCGCGATTTGAGCGGCGGCCAGAAACAGCGCGTGGCCATTGCCCGGGCGCTGGTCGCCGAGCCGGAGATCCTTTTAGCCGACGAACCCACCGCCGCCCTGGATTCCGAAACCGGCCGGTCCGTCATCGGCCTCCTGCGCAACCTGGCCGTCACCCACGGCCGGTCCGTGGTCATCGTCACCCACGATGCCCGCATCGCGGAATTCGCCGACCGGGTGATCCGCATCGAAGACGGCCGCATCGCCGGCCCCAGCCAAGGAGCGTCATGATGCAACGCGGGGCGATACTTCTCGTGGCCGTCCTCATGGTCGTGGGCGGGGCGGTGTGGCTGCGCACCAATACCACGGCCCTTTCCCGGGCGAGCGCTCCGGCGAAGACCGCCGCCGCCCCGGCCGCCCCGGCCGCCGCGCCGGCTTCCGGCGGCGATGCCGCCCCGGACTGGGTGGCCGCGCCCGGGCGGGTGGAGCCCATATCCGAGGAAATGCGCCTGGGCTTCGACATCGCCGGCAAGCTGGCCGAGGTCAGCGCCGAGGAGGGCGATGTGGTCAAGCAGGGGCAGATCCTGGCCCGGCTGTCCGCCGACGAGCTCTCCGCCCGGGTGGACGCCGCCGAGCAGGCCCTGGCCGCCCGCGAGGCCGCCCTGGCCAAGGTTCTGGCCGGAGCCCGGGACATGGAGCGCAAGGAGGCCAAGGCGGCCGTCGCCGAAGCCCGCGCCGTCTCCGAGGTGGCCCTCCTCGAACACCAGCGCCGCCGCCAGTTGCTTGGCAAGGAAGTCCTGTCCCAGGAAGAAGCCGACCGGGCCGAACGCGAATTCAAGGTGGCCACCGATCGCCTGGACGCGGCCCGGCAACGCTTCCGCCTGGTGGACGATCCGGCCCGGGAGGAAGACGTCAAACGGGCCATGGCCGAGGCCGCCGAAGCCCGGGCCCGTCTGGCCGAGGCGCAAGCCCTGGCCGCCAAGGCCGTCATCCGCTCCCCCATCGACGGCGTGGTGCTGCGCAAGCACCGCCGGGCCGGGGAGATGGTGTCCGTGTCTTTCGACACCCCGGTGGTGACGGTTGGCGACATCAGCCGGTTGCGCGTGCGCGCCGACGTGGACGAACGCGACATCTCCAGGATCAAGCCCGGCCAGAACGCCGTGCTCATGGCCGAGGCCTACGGCGAGCGACAGTTCACCGGCGTCGTCAGCCGGGTGTCCAAGATCCTGGGCAAGAAAAACATTCGCACCGACGATCCGGCCGAAAAAAACGACACCCGCATCCTGGAAACGCTCATCGACCTCGACGGCCCCGGCGAACTGCCGGTGGGCCTGCGCATGGACGTCTTCATCATCACCGGCGTTGGCGGCGAGTTGGCGCTGCCGGCCTACCGGCCCTAGGGCGGCGTCCCGACACGCTTCCCGCCGCCGAGCCAACCGCAAGCCGCTTGTCTCCCGGCCGCAGGGTGATGGGCGCATCCCCCGCCCAGGGGCCGGGGCGGGTCTCGACGAGCGGGGCCAGCCTTAGACTGACGAAGCGCATCCCCCGCATAGCTGGGGCAGGTCGCTCGCTCTGGTCCCGTCCCCGCTACGAAGTGTATCCCCCGGACAGGGGCCGGGGCAGGGCTCCCGTGCCTTGCATGCCGTGTCTGGCCAGCTCCGCGGCCAGCCGTCCGGACGGATCGGCCTGGGCCAGGCGGCGGGCGAACCGGTCGGCCTGGCCCTGTGACGCGGCGGACGCGGCGGCGACGATGGCTTCCTCGATGCCGGGCTCGCGGCGAAAGGCGCCCAAGTTGGCCAGCGCCAGTTCCAGCCCCAGCGACCAGTCGTCGCGGCGGTGCAGGGTCAGGGTGGAGAGCAGGCCCACCCGCTCGGCCTGGGCTCCGGGCAACCGGCGCAGCAGGGCCGCCATCCGACGGTCGATTTCCAGGGCCTCGGGCCGCAGGGACTTGGCCGCCAGCAGGCAATCCATGGCCGTGGTCGGCAGATGCCGCTTCGGGTCGAAGACCATCCCCGGCGCGGCGGCGAAGCCGTGCTGTTCCAGGGCGATGGCGAAAAAAAGCAGATAGTTGAAGTGGCTGTCCAGCCGGGCGGCCCGGGTCTTGCCGGCCGCGCCCACGTAGGCGGCATAGGCCCGCCTGGCGCCGTCCGGGTTGTCCAGGCGGCAGGCGGCCAGGCAGGCGGCGGCGGCGGTCTGGACATTGCCGGCCAGGTCGGGGCGGGCCAGGCACATGCCGGCCAACTGGGCGACGACCGTGCCCTGGCCGGTCAGGGCGGCCAGGTGGAGCATGGCCGCGGCCACGGCCGGGGTGGCCGGCGCATGCGAAAGCCGGTCCCAGAGGGCGGCCGGGGGCAGGGCCATCTGGCCGCTGCGCGCCAGGGCGAAAAAGGTCAGGGCCGTGGCCTCGGCCGCGTCGGCCCCGGTGGCCGGACCGCCGGGCGCGTTGGCCGCCTCCTGGGCCAGGGCGATCAAGGCGGCGGCGCGGTGCCCGGGCAGATGGCGCTCGTCCACGGCGGCGTGGGCGGCCCGGGCCATTTTCTCGATCACCCCGGGGTGGGCGGCGGCAAAGGCGAGGTGCTCGTCGAGTTCGAGCACGTCGTCGTAGTACAGGGCTTCGCGGCCCGGGACGAAGAGTTGGGCCACGGCCTCGGGGGCGCGCTCGCTTACGGGCAGGCAGCCGCTGCTGGCGGCCTCGAACAGGCGCTGGTTGACCTCGCCGGCAATGCATTCGTTGGGGGCGATCCGGGCGTGGTCGTAGATGGCGGCCATGGCCTCGCCGTAGGCCTCCTGGCTGGGGACGAGGCCGAAGGCGGCGAGATGCGCGGCGAACCACTGGCGGCGTCGCCGGGTGGGGGTGATGCGTCCGACAAAGGCCAGGTCGCGCCCCCTTTGGGCAAAGGGGACGAAGGGCCGCTT
>JBKICS010000139.1:0-9883 GCA_046567015.1 Acidobacteriota bacterium
GCGTAGGTCGGGACGCCGGCGTTGTTGAGGATCTTGAGGGCGTCGCCGCCGGCCGGATCGTAGCCCATGAAGCAGGCCAGCACGGTGCGGCTGGTCTTGGCCGCCACCTCGGCCACGGCTTTGGCCGCCTCCTCGGGCGACACCCCGGGAAAGGGCACGTGGATGATGAGCACGGCGTTGGCCCCGGGCGCGCGCAGAAGCAGGCGCAAGGCGTCGGCATAGAGCCCGGGCGCGACGTCTACGCCCATGTCCGCCACGCCCTGGCGCTGCCAGTTGGGGCCTAAAAGGCCCGAGAGGGCCTCGGCCGTCTCGGCGTCGAAGGGGGCCAGCCGGCCGCCGCCCTCCAGCAGGGCGTCGGCGGCCATGATGCCCATGGAGCCGCCGTTGGTCAAAATGGCCAGATTGTCGCCGGAAAGCGGCCTGGCCCGGGCCAGGGTCTCGGCGGCGTCGAAAAGCGTGTCGATCTCGCCCACCCGCAGCATGCCGGCCCGGCGGAAGGCCTCGTCGTAGACCTCGTCGCGGCCCTCGCCCGGTCCCGGCGGGAAAAGCGTCCCCAGCTTGTGCCCGGGCCGCACCACGAGCAAGGGCTTGTTGCGGGCTGCCGCCCGGGAGGCGCTCATGAACGAGCGGGCGTCGGCCACGGTCTCGACATAGAGCAAAATGGAGCGGGTGTTGGGGTCGGAGGCCATGTAGTCGAGGATGTCGGCGTACTTGAGGTCGACCCGGTCGCCGAGCGACAGGATGTGGGAAAAGCCGATGCCCTTGGTGTGGGCCCAGTCGAGGACGGCGGTAAAAAGCGAGGCCGACTGGGAAATAAACGCCATGCGCCCGGGCCTTGCGTCGCGGTTGGCCAGGGAGCAGTTGAGCCCGATGCCCGGGACGAGCAGGCCCATGCCGGACGGCCCGAGGATGCGGATACCGGACGGCGCGGCCGCCTCGAGCATGCGGCCTTGCAGGTCGGCCTTGGCCTCCCGGGTGAGCTTGGCATAGCCCGGCGGCAGGACGACGGCCGCGCCGACGCCGCGCCGGCCCAGCTCCCGCAGGGTCTCGGGCACGGACTCGGGTTCGGAGCAGATCACGGCCAGATCCGGGGTCAGCGGCAGGGTGTCCACGGACTTGTAGCAGGTCACCCCCTCGATTTCGGCCAGGTCCGGGGCCACCGGCATGACCGGCCCCAGGAACTTGCCGCCGAGCAGATTTCGCAAAATGACCGCGCCCACATGCCCGGGATCGGCACGAACGCCGACGACGGCCACGGAATTGGGTCGAAACAAGGCATCCAGGCTTCGGGCGCTCAAGACGACAGTCCCCTTGTCCAGGTTTATGGTTTGGGCAAGGATAGAGGCCTCTCGGGGCCAAGGCAAGGGGTTTCGCGCCGAGGCCGTTCATCTCGACGCGCGGCGCAGCCGGCCGTGTTGACAGGAACTATTGCGGCTGGCACGTTTGTCGTATCGGCTGGTTTGCCGTCAGGAGGGGAGCATGGAATCCACCACGAGCCTGGTTACGGACAATGAATTCTTTGCCGCCGAACGCCGCGAAAGCATGCTTGTCGTGCGCGGCAAGCCGCATTTCACCCGCCATGCCGGGGATCTCAAAAAGATCGACACGTTTTTCGACCACCTGGAGATCATCGCCCGCACCGACGAAGTCAATGTGGTGACGTTTATCGGCTCGCCGGAAAAATCCGGCGGCGACGACACCATGGAATTCTTCGAGTCGCTGCTGCACTCCCGCCGGGAAGACTACCTGCTCCAGCGGCTGCTCAACCTGGTCAACAACTACGCCGTGACCATGGCGGGCCTCAACAAGGTCACCATCAACGCCGACACCGGGCGCATCTCGCTGTTCCATCTCAGCATGGCCCTGGCCTGCGACTACCGCATCGTCACGGACAACACTGTGTTCGAAAACACTTTCGCCGAACTGGGGACCGTTCCCAAGGGCGGCGGCGGCTATTTCCTGTCGCGCATGCTCGGCTCGGGCAAGGCGGCCGAGGTGCTGCAGTGGCCGCGTTTCACCGCCGAGGAGGCGCTGACCCTTGGCATCGTGGACAAGATCGTGCCCCAGGACCGGCTGGAGATCGAAGCGCTCACCATCGCCGACTACTACCAGGAGCAGCAGGTGGCGACCATGCTGGCCATCCGCAAACTGCTCAAAAGCGATCTCAACGAGTTGCGCCGGTCGCTCGAAACCGAGGACATGCTGCTCCTTAACCGCGTCAATTCCCCGGCCTTTCGCGTCGCTCTGGAGGCCCGCCGGGCCGCTCACCCCAAGGGGGCGTAGGGACGAGGAGAGAAGAGGCTGAAGAGAGCCTCCGGCGGCCGGGGCGTGTGGAAAGAAAAGGCGAAAGAGAGCCTCCGGCGGCCGGGGGCCTGAGGCCCCCGGACCCCCCAACGGGGAGAAGGTTGATAGGGGGTGTTGGGCGGGGGCGGCAATCTGAGCGGCTGTGGGCGGGACAGCCGGAATGCTGGCTTGAAGGGAATCTCCGTTGCTCCGGCGGCCGGAAGATCGTTCCCCCGGTCGCCGCCGTCCTAGAAATAGCGCATGCTGACCTTTTTGAGTTCCTTGAGGCTAAAGAGCAGGGCGTAGTCGTCCAGGCCGGTTTCGGCGGCCACGGCGGCCACCACGGCCTGGCAGTCCGTAGGCGTGCGGCCGTGGACCATGGTGTAGAGGTTGTACGGCCATTCCATGCAGGTGACGCGGTGGTAGCAGTGGCTGATCTCCTGGCGTTTGGCCATGATCGCCCCCACCCGGTCCACGTCTTCCTCCGGCACGAACCAGGCCACCATGACATTGGCCCCGTAGCCGGCCTTCTGGTGCTTGAGCGTCGCGCCGAAGCGGCGGATCTCCCCGGTTGCGGCCATGCGGGTAAGCAGCGATAGCACATGGGCCTCGTCCGTGCCCACGGCGGCGGCGATGTCGGCGTAGGGCGTGGCCGAGTCGGGCAGGGAGCCCTGCACCCGCTTGAGGATTTCCCGGTCGAGGTCGGTAAGCGGGGTAGGGCCGGAATCGCTTGCCATGTCGTCTCCTGGTGGTTGGCACATCTGGAAAGCCTTTGTCCTTAGCGGCTTTGTGTGCTAGAGGCAACCGTGGCGGGTGATCGCCAAACGGTCGCCTCGGGCGGCTAGGGCGCGGCGCTTGGGCGCGCCCGGAGGGAGCATTATGAAAATCGCGGTGATAGGCGGCGGCAGTTGGGGCACCACCCTGGCCGATCTGTTGGCGAAAAAGGGACACGAATCTCGGCTTTGGGTGCGCGAGCAGGCGGTGATGACCGAGATCCGCACCACCCGGGAAAATTCCTGGTACCTGCCCGGCCGCAAGCTGTCCGACAATCTGGAAGTCAGCACCGACGCAGCGGCCGTGGCCGACGATGCGAAACATTTCATCTTCGCCGTGCCCTGCCAGTTCATCCGAAACGCCTACCAGCGTTTCATCAAATATCTGCCGAAAAATCCGGTGGTCATCTGCGCCAGCAAGGGCATCGAACTCGATACGCTCATGACCATGTCCCAGGTCTGCGAGGACGCGCTGGCCCAGGTCAAGCCGCGTTTCGCCATGCTGTCCGGGCCGTCGTTCGCCTATGAGGTCATCCGCGAGATGCCCACGGCCGTGACGCTGGCCTGCAAGGACAAAAAGGCTGGCAAGGACGTGCAGGAAGCCCTGTCCACGCCCTATCTGCGGGTCTACACCGCCTCGGACGTGCGCGGGGTGGAGCTTGGCGGGGCGATCAAGAACATCATCGCCATCGCCGCCGGCGTGGCCGACGGGCTCGGGTTCGGCGGCAATGCCCGGGCGGCGCTCATTACCCGGGGCCTGCACGAGATGAGCAAGCTCGGCAAGGCCATGGGCGGCGACCGCCAGACCTTCATGGGCCTGTCCGGCATGGGCGATCTGGTGCTCACCTGCACCGGCGACCTGTCGCGCAACCGGCAGGTGGGCCTGCGCCTGGCCAAGGGGCAAAAGCTCCTCGACATTTTGGCCGAGATGAAGATGGTGGCCGAGGGGGTCAAGACCACCGAGGCCGTGCATGCCCTGCGCCAGAAGGTGGGGGTCGAGATGCCCATCACCGAGCAGGTCTACGCCATCCTCTACAAGGACAAGGATCCCAAACAGGCCGTCTACGACCTCATGACCCGCGCGCTCAAGGACGAATAGGCACGTCGGCAATCCGGGCCAGTTCGCTTCCGTCGAAGTCGAAGACGCGCAGCACAAGGGTCGGGCCCCGCCCGGCGAACCGGCGCATGTGGCCGATCGCCTCCCGGGCCAGGACAGCGACCAACGCCGTCTTGGCCGCGGCCGACGGGGCCATTTCCAGGGCGTGTCGGGCGGTGTTGGCCGACCCGGCCGCCCGGGCCAGCTCGGACGGCCAGCCGGCGGCAGCGCACCAGCCGGCCAGGGCCGAAAAGTCCGTGTCGCCCCGGTGGGCGTGGGTGTTCTCTAGCCCTTGGGCAATCTTGACCAGCTTGCCGCCAAAGGCCGCCCAGACCAGGCGGCCAAACTTCCGTTTCGCCGCCTCGGCCAGCGCGAAGGCGAAAAAATCCGCCGCCTGAATGCAGGCCGTTTCCGGCAGGTCGGGCTCGGCCGCGCGCAGGAGCGCCTCGCTGCGCCGGCCCGTGGAAAAGCCCACCGTCTCGTGGCCAAGCGCCCGGGCCACGTCCAGGGCCTCGGCTATGGACGTCTGCCAGGCGTCGTGACTAAACGGCCGCACGATGCCCGACACGCCGAGGATCGAGATGCCGCCCACGATGCCCAGGCGCGGATTGAGCGTCTTGCGGGCGATTTCCTCACCTTTTGCCACCGTCACCACCGCCGAGAGTCCGGCCCCGTAGCCGCATGACCGGGCCGCCTCGGCCACGGCCGCCGCGATTTGTTCCCGGGGCGCGGGATTGATCGCCGCCTGCCCGACTGCCACCGGCAGGCCCGGCAGGGTGACGCGCCCCACACCTTCGCCGCCGTCCACCAGAACAGTCCCCGCATCCGCCCCGGCCCGCCGCGACACCCGGCAGCCGATGGCCGCGCCGTGGGTCACGTCCGGGTCGTCGCCGCCGTCCTTGATGATGGTCGCCAGGGCCGCGTCGCCGTCCAGGCGCGCCTTCGCCGCGGTCAGCACCATGCGCTCGCCGCCGGGCAGGGGCACGTCCACCGTGTCCGGAATCTGGCCGGTGAGAAGCAGGAGCGTGGCCGCCTTGGCCGCGCCGGCCGCTGCCGTGCCGGTGGTGAAGCCCTCGCGAAGCTGTCCGTCGCGTTTCATCGCCCCTCCAGGCAGGCGGCCGCGAAATGGGCGGCCACGCCCGGGTTGCCGGCGAAATGGAGATGCACGTAGCTGCCAAGCGCCCTCCCGGCGACAAACCCCTCGGGCGCGTCGATGACCCCCTTGCGCCCGGTCAGGCCGTACACGGCCGGGACGCCGGCCGGGACGCCCTCAAGCCGCGAATAGTGGAATTCATGGCCGCGCACCACCGTGCCGGCCGGCCCGAGCAGGGTGTCGGCCCGGGTGACGACCTCGCGGTAGCCCAGGGCGGCGAAGCGTGTTCCCATCACCGCCCGCAAGGGAAACACCCCGGTCATAGAGTGCTGCCGTCCCTCCAGGTCGGTCAGCTCTTCCATGAGGTACATGAACCCGCCGCACTCGGCGTAGACCGGTCGGCCGCTTTGGCAAAATTCCCGCACCGCCCGGCGCATGGCCGCGTTCTCCGACAGCCGCTCGGCGTGCAGTTCGGGATATCCCCCGCCCAGGTACAGCCCGTCCAGGCCGTCCGGCAACGCCGTGTCGGTCAGCGGCGAAAATGCCGCCAGCCGCGCCCCGGCCGCCTCCAGCAGGCGCAAGTTCTCAGCGTAATAGAAGCAGAAAGCGGCATCGCGCGCTATGCCGAGGAGAATGCAGGGGCGCTGCCCCTGCACCCCGCCGGGCTCTGCCCGGACCCGGCAGGGGCGCGGCCCCTGCCCCCCGCCGGGGGGGATGATCCCCCCCGGCCCCCCTGGAGGGGGGTGGCGCGGGGGGGCGGGAGTCTGGACTGGAGTGGAAGAGAGGGCGGAAAGACGGGCCGGCAGATCGACGGCCGCTTCGATCCAGTCGGCCAGGGCGTCCAGGCGCGGGCCGGCGTCGGTGGTCTCCTCGGCCGTGACCAGCCCCAGATGGCGCGACGGCGCGACGATATCGGCGCAGCGCGGCAAAACGCCCCAGAGCGGCACGTCCGGCACGGCCGCCGCCATGGCCTCGGCTAAAAGCGCCGCGTGGGAGGGACTGCCGGCGTTGTTGAGCAGAACGCCGCAGAAACGCAGGTCGGGATCGAAGTCCAGATAGCCCCGCGCCATGGCCGCCACCGACCGGGCCATGGAGGCCGCGTCCACGACGAGCAGCACGGGCAACCCGAGCAGCTTGGCCAGCCGGGCCGTGCTGCCGGCCTCGTCGGTTGCCGAGAGCCCGTCGAACAGGCCCATGACGCCCTCGATGACGGCCACGTCGGCCCCGGCGGCAGAGCGGGCGAAGAGGTCGCGCACGGCGTCCTCGCCGCACATCCAGTCGTCGAGATTGTGGCTCGGGCGGCCGGTTGCCAGGGCGTGGTGGCCGGGGTCGATGAAATCCGGCCCGGCCTTGAAGGCGGCGACCTTCAGCCCGCGCCGGGCGAGCCCCCGCATGAGCCCGAGGGCCACCGACGTCTTGCCGCAGCCGCTTTTCGTGCCGGCCACGACCAGGGCCGGCGGGAGGGTGTGCGTCATGGGCTCATGGTAGCCGAGCCGGGCGCGACAGGCCAGCGCCCGGACGTCAGCCGAGGGATCAGGCCGTGCCGTACACCGGGAAATCGTCCTCAATGGCCGGGTCGGCGGCGTGTGTCAGGACGAGGTTGTTCGTCCACCAGGCAATGGTCGAGCGCATGACCCAGGGCAGCGGGATGACGCAGACCGTGCCGAGAAGCCACAGGACGCTGCGCCACAGCAAGCCCCAGCCCGTTCCGGCGAAGCTGACGCCATAGGCCTGGGATTCGATGTGGCGGCAAAACCAACGCACCATGCCCACGGCCGCCCAGGCCCAGCCGATGATGGTCAGAAAGGATAGCCCAAGCAGCAACACCCAGCCCAGATAGCCAGGATACGTGGCGGTAAAGCGCGGACTGCCGCCCGGAGAAAGCCGGATGTTTTCGATAAACCAGCGGTAGACCGCCAGTTTGACGGCGGCGTCCAGGGGAATAAGCGCCAGGGTGAGGACCAGCTCCATCAACTGCGCCCTTTCGCCCTTGCCCAGGATTGCCGTGGCGATGCCCGGCAGGTAGGCCAGAAGCGCCAGCACGGCGAACAGCACCCAGGCCTGTCCGGCCCGGCCGGTGAATTCCGCCCGGGTGCCGTCGTCAAAGGCCAGATTGGCCGTCCACCAGGCCGCAAACGGTACGGCCCCCCAGGCCCCGGGGAGGATGAGCAGGAACAGGATCAGGAAAAGAAAGAAATAGCCGAAGGAGGCCAGCGCCCCGCCCGTGAAAGTCACTCCTGTCCGTCGCACGTCCATGTCGTCCCCCCGTATCGTATGTACGATTTTTTGACCCAGTCCGCGCCAAAGGGCAAGCGCCCTTTTGACCGCCGCGCCTCGGCCCGGTACACACACGGCCATGACGCCAACATCTCCGCCGCTCCCCGTCGCCGTCATCGGCTGCGGCATGGGCCGGCCGCAGCTTTCCCCGGCCGCCGCCGTCGCGTTGGCCGCCGCCCGGGTCATCGTCGGCGGCGCGCGCCTGCTCGCCGCCTTTCCCGACCATCCCGGCCGGCGCATCCCCATTGCCGGGCCGCTGGCCGCCGTCTGCGACGCCGTCGACGCCGCCAGCCGGGCCGGGGAGGCGGTCGCCGTGCTGGCCGACGGCGATCCGCTGTATTTCGGTATCGGGGCCACGCTGCTCGCCCGCTTTGGCCCACAGCGGCTGGCCTTTTTTCCCAACATCACGGCCGTGGCCGCCGCCTGCGCCCGTATCGGCCGGCCCTGGCAGGACACGCCCGCCGTGTCCCTGCACGGCCGCACGGACGCGACCCCGCTTTTCGCCGCCCTGGTCCGTAGTGGGGTCGTCGCCGTCTACACCGACGCGGTCAACACCCCGGCCGCCATCGCCGCCCTGCTCCGCAGCCGCGGCGGCGAGGCCTTCGCCATGACCGTGTGTGAGGATTTGGGCCTGCCCGGCGAGCGCATCCGCCGCCTGCCCCTGGCCGAAGCGGTTGCCGTCACGGCTGCGGCCCTGACCCTGGTCCTTATCGAACGCACCGCGCCGCCGGAGGTCGCGCTGCACCTGGGCCTCGCCGACGAGGCGCTCCTTCGCCGCGACGCCGTGTTCACCAAAGCGCCGGTGCGCGCCGTCTCCCTGGCCGCCCTGGCCATGCACCCCGGCGACGTCGTCTGGGACGTGGGGGCCGGCACCGGGTCGGTGGCCCTGGAAGCCTCCATCCTCAATGGCGGCGGCCCGGTCTTCGCCGTCGAGCGCGACCCCGAGCGCCTGGCCTTGCTCGCCCTAAACATCCGTCGCACCGGCGCGCTCACCGTGTCGGCCATCCGCGCCGAGGCCCCGGACGGGCTGGCCGGGCTGCCCGACCCGCACCGCATCTTCGTCGGCGGCGGCCTGTCCACGCGTCCCGACCTGCTGCCCACGCTCTGCCGCCGCCTGCTCCCGGGCGGGCGGCTGGTGGTCAACACCGTGCTGCTCGGCTCCCTGGCGCAGGCCATGGACACGTTGGGCTCACTGGGGCTGTCCTTTTCGCTTACCCAGCTCCAGGCCAGCCAATCCGCGCCCCTGGCCGGCGACCTGCGCCTGACCGCCGACAATCCGGTTTGCATCCTGACCGCGACCAAGGAGCCCGCCCATGCCTGACGCCGCCTGCCCCGACGCCGCTCCCGGCGTCTATTTCATCGGGGCCGGCCCCGGCGATCCCGAGCTTTTGACCGTCAAGGCCAGCCGGATCATTGCCGCCGCCGACCTCGTGCTCTACGCCGGCTCGCTGGTCTCGCCCGCCGTGGTGGCCCTGGCCAGGCCCGAGGCCCGGGTCGTCGATTCCGCGCCGCTGACCCTGGATGAAACCCACGCCCTCATGGCCGAGGCCGCCGCGCGCGGGGAGCTCGTCGCCCGGGTCCACACCGGCGATCCCGCCCTCTACGGAGCCATTGCCGAACAGGCGGCGCTGCTCGCCGCCTCGGGCATCGCCTACGCCGTCATCCCGGGCGTCACCTCGGCTGCTGCGGCGGCGGCCGCCTTCGCCGTCTCCTTTACCGTGCCCGAAGTCACCCAGACGCTCATCCTCACGCGCCTGGCCGGGCGCACCCCCATGCCCCCCGGCGAAGCCCTGGCCGACCTGGCCCGGCATCAGGCCGCCATGGCCGTCTACCTCTCGGCCGGCGACCCCGAAGGCGTGGCCACGGCCCTGCTGGGCGGCGGCTACCCACCCGAAACCCCGGTCGCCCTGGCCCACCGCCTGGGCTGGCCCGGTGAAAAACGCCTCTGGACCACCATCGCCGCCCTGGCCGAAACCGTGCGCCGCGAAGGGATCGACCGGCAGACCGTCTTCCTCGTCCTGCCGGGCCTGGGGCGCTCCACCGTGTCCAAGCTCTATGATCCCGGCTTCGCCCACGCCTGCCGGCCCGCCCGCGACGCCACCTAGGAGGCACCCATGGAAACGCTCGAATTGCGTACCCCGCGCCGCGAAGCCCTCGTGCGCCTGACTCCGGCCCTGGCCGAACTCGTCACGGCCAAAGGCTGGCGCGACGGGGCCATCGTGGTCTATTGCCCCCACACCACCGCCGGACTCACCGTCAACGAAGACGCCGACCCCGACGTTGCCAGCGACATGGTGGCCATCCTCGGCCGGCTCGTCCCCCGCGACCCAGGCTACCGCCACGCCGAAGGCAACAGCGACG
>JBKICS010000140.1:0-3274 GCA_046567015.1 Acidobacteriota bacterium
TTGGGTGCCGGCGGCCGACGTGGCCTATGTCGACGACGCGATCATCCGCGAGTTTTCCACCCCGCGCCTGGCGGCGGTTATCCGCGACAACGTCCAGGTGGCGGAGATCGGCCAGGGCGTGGACATCGGCGCGGTCTTTCCCCTGGCCGGGCCGCCCGATTCCGGGGGGGTGACGGTTTCCGTGCCGGTGCGCGGCGCGTCGGGCCTGGCCGAGCTGCGCCGGGTGCGCCTGCCGGCCGGCACGGCGGTGGCCATGCCCATGGCCATGACCCCGCGAAACGTGGCGCAGGTCGGCAACGTGATGCTGCGCCAGCCCTACGGCTGGGGCGGCCTCGACGACCGCCGCGACTGTTCGGCGCTCACCCACGACCTCTTCACGCCATTCGGCTTCTACCTGCCCCGCAACTCGGCCAGCCAGGCGGCCTACGGCGGGTCCGTGCCGGTTGGCGACCTGCCCGTGGACCAGAAAGAGGCCGCCATCATCAGCCAGGGCGTGCCTTTTGCCACCCTGGTGTGGATGCCGGGGCACATCATGGTTTATGTCGGGCAGTACAAAGGGCGACCGGTGGTCTTTCACAACATGTGGGGGTTCCACACCTTTGGCGAAAACGGGCGCGACGGTCGGCTGGTCATCGGCCGGGCCGTGGTCACCACGCTGCGGGCCGGCGAGGAAGTGCCGGCCGTGGGGCCAAGCCACATCCTGCTTAACCGTGTGCGCTCCCTGTCCATCTTGAGCAGACCTTACTGACCCTGACGCGCTGCGCGGCGGCAGGAAGCGGAGGACAACAGCATGGGAAACCTTTTCGCCTGGGCCAGTGCCTGTGTCACCGGGGGCGTGCTTGGGGCGCTGGCCAACAGTGTGTTCATCTGGATGGCCGGGGCCTACGGCTGGAGCGCGGCCCTGGGCGTTGGCATCGCCCCGGAGTGGACCCGGCCGTGGCTGTACCAGCGCCTGGTCTGGGGCGGCATCTGGGGACTGGCGTTTTTGCCCCGGTTCATGGCCAAGTCTTTCTTCTGGCGCGGGCTGCTGGTGAGCCTGGGGCCGACGCTGGTGCAACTGCTCGTCGTCTTCCCCAATCAGCTGGGCAAGGGCTACTTCGGCCTGGACCTGGGCGTCATGACCCCGGTCGTGGTCGTGATCGCCAACGCCATCTGGGGCTGGGTCGCGGCCCTGTGGCTGCTCGGGGCCGACGAAGAGCGCCAGACCTACGGCCGGCGGCTGCGCTAGCTCGCGACAACAGTTCCACCCTGGTTCTGTTGGTTTTGTTGGGGGCCAATCTCGCCGAGCTGCAAAGATATCAGCGCCCATCTGTCGCGTCTTGGTTTGTACGTTCTAATATTTTTTGTGCGTTACATTCTTTGCCCAAGTGTTTCCTTGAGGGATCTATAGATGGCCGTTCCTGATTTTCAGAGTATAATGTTGCCGCTACTTCAGCTTCTTGGAGACGGTGAGGAATGGTCGAATGTAAGTATCAATGTAGCGCTTGAAAATATATTTGCGCTAACGGATGATGAGAAGGCTCAGCTGTTGCCGAGCGGGAAAATGCGCGTTTTTGTGAATAGAGTTGC
The DNA here is from genome assembly GCA_046567015.1 of Acidobacteriota bacterium. Lineage (GTDB taxonomy): Bacteria > Desulfobacterota > Desulfovibrionia > Desulfovibrionales > Desulfovibrionaceae > Solidesulfovibrio. The sequence goes on from JBKICS010000140.1 coordinate 1,570, forward strand.
CTGGGCAAAAACGCATCTCAAACAAGCGGAGCTCGTGACGGCAGTTAGACGGGGAGTCTATCAGATAACGGAAGCGGGACAACGCGTTCTACAAGAAAAGCCAACAAGAATTGATATCCGATATCTTATGCGTTTCCCCGGCTTCTACAAATTCCGGAATGGGAAGAAATACGACCAAGGCGCAGCCGTGGATCCAATATCGCAGACGGAGTGTTCTGGAGAAAAGACGCCGGAAGAGTATATTGAAATAGGAATAACTGCTGTGGCTGAAAAAGTTCGGCAAGAAATCCTTCAATATGTCAAAAAGTCTTCTTCCTCCTTTTTTGAAAAACTTGTTGTGGATTTGCTTATGGCCATGGGCTACGGAGGAACACGACAAGAGGCTGGTCGGCTGACGGGCAGAGGGAGTGATGAGGGTGTTGACGGTATTATAGATGAAGATAAACTTGGCCTTGACGTCATCTATATTCAAGCAAAAAGATGGGAAGGGTCTGTCAGTCGGCCAGAAATTCAGAAATTTGCCGGAGCCCTTCAAGGGAAAAAAGCAAATAAAGGCGTCTTTATAACAACATCGAGCTTCACGAAAGAAGCGATTTCATTTGTTGAATCGATTGCAAGCAGGATAATTTTAATTGATGGTGATAAATTGTCGAAATTAATGCTCGAATTTGACGTTGGTGTTAGTGTTGTTCAGACATATAGCTTGAAAAAAGTGGATACGGATTACTTTAATGAAGAGTAGTGCGCATTGGCAAAGCTCGCTATTGACTGCACGCGGATTTAACAAAAATTAACAGTTCTCCCCCTGGTGTCTCTGTATTTTGTAAGCACTCCGCGCCATTGGTATTCAAGTACTCGCCTCCGGGGCGAGGGCACATGCCCGGCCCCGGGGGCAGAGCCTCGATTCCTTCCCGCTTTACTTTCTCTTGTTGCGGATGATCGCCTTGGCCGGAATGAGCCCGGTGGCGGCGGCCGAGACGATGTTGCCGGCCACGCCCGGGCCGTCGCCGGCCACGTACATGCCGGCCACGGCCGTCTCCAGGTCGGAGGTCGTGTCGATCTGGGTGGCGAAGAACTTGATCTCCGGCGCATAGAGCAGCGTCTCGTCGTTGGCCACCCCCGGCACCACGGCGTTTAACTGTTCCAGCCCGTCCACCAGATTGGCCACGATGCGCTCGGGCAGGGCCATGGCGATGTCGCCGCAGGTGACCGAGGTCAGCGTCGGCTCCACGCTGCCCCGGCGGATGCGGCTCCAGGTGCTGCGCCGGCCGCGCTTGAGGTCGCCGAAACGCTGCAGGATGGGGCTGCCGCCGCCGATCATGGTGGCCAGCCGGCCGATGGCCTCGCCGTAGGCCTGGTTGTCCGAGACCGGGTCGTTTAACACCACCTTGGAGAGAAAGGCGAAGTTGGCGCTGTCGGATTTGGCGTCCATGTAGGCGTGGCCGTTGACGCACACGAAATCCTGGTAGTTTTCCAGAGCCACGTAGCCGCCCTGGTTGGTGCAAAACGTCCGCGTCTGGTCGTCGTATTTGCGGGTGCGCACGAAAAAGGTCGGGTCGTAGATGACGTCGGTGAGGTCGGAGAGGATCTCGTTGTGGACCTCGACGCGCACCCCGACCTCGATGCCGCGCTGGCTAAACGGCAGGCCGTGCCGGCGGGCCAGCTGGCCCATCCAGTCCGCGCCCACCCGGCCCGGGGCCAGGAT
>JBKICS010000141.1:0-2667 GCA_046567015.1 Acidobacteriota bacterium
GGCGGCGAAGGTCAGGGCCGGCACGATGACCTCGTCCCCGGGCCCCACCTCCAGGGCGGCCATGGCCGCGTGCAGGGCCGCCGTGCCGCTGGACACGGCCACGGCGTGCCGGGCACCGGTTGCGGCGGCCATGGCTGCCTCGAAGGCCTCCACGGCCGGGCCGCAGGTCAGGCGCGGGGAACGCAGGACCGCAAGCACCGCTTTCAGGTCGTCGTCGTCGATCAATTGGCGGCCGTAGGGAATCATGCCTGTCCAAGCAGCCGCAGCAGCTCTTCGCCGGAGAGCCACTGGTCGTTGGTGTCGGAGCGGTATTCGAAATCCTCGGGCACGGGCTTGCCGCCGAGCGTGTCCAGGTCGCCGGCCTGCTCGAAGAACCGGAAGGCCGGCAGGATCACGTAGTGGTCGTCAAAGGCGTAGGTGTTGCGCGACTCGTCGAGGGGGATCATGACCTCGTGGATTTTTTCTCCTGGCCTAAGGCCCACGTAGTTGATCCGGCAGTCCGGGCCGATGGCCCGGGCCATGTCCACCACCCGCATGCTGGGGATCTTCGGCACGAAGATCTCGCCGCCAAGCATCCGCCCAAGGCTTCGCAGCACGAAATCCGCAGCGGCCGGCAAGGTGATCCAGAACCGGGTCATGTCCTTGTGGGTGACGGACAATTCGCCCGAGGAGCGGGTCTTGAGGAAAAACGGGGCCACGCTGCCCCGGCTGCCGAGCACGTTGCCGTAGCGCACCACGCTAAAGCGCGTGCTACGGCTTCCGGCATAGGAATTGCCGCAGATGAAAAGCTTGTCCGCGCACAATTTGGTCGCCCCATACAGGTTGACCGGGTTGGCGGCCTTGTCCGTGGACAGGGCCAGGACGCGCTTGACCCCCATGTCGATGGCCGCGTCCACGATGTTCTGGGCCCCGAGGATGTTGGTCTTGACCGCTTCGAAGGGATTGTATTCGGCCGCCGGCACTTGCTTCATGGCCGCCGCGTGGATGACGTAGTCCACGCCCATGAAGGCCCGGCGCAGGCGGTCGCGGTCGCGGATGTCGCCGATGAAGTAGCGCACGCAGGGATGCTCGGTTTCGCGTATGGCCTGGCTCATCTCGTACTGCTTGAGCTCGTCGCGGCTGAAGATGATGAGCCGTTTGGGGCGATAACGGGAGAGGATCGTCGCGACGCACTGCTTCCCGAAGGATCCGGTGCCGCCGGTGATGAGGATATTGGCGTCGTTGAGCATGCGGTTCCTGATTTTTAAAGAGTGCAAGCCACGGCCGTCACCGCGCGTCCGGCGCGCCGGCGCTGGCCGTAAAAGCCGTCATGGAAAAGCGCAAGGCCAGCCGGCGACGTCCCCGGGCGCCCGGGCGCGAGGTTTCGTCCATCTCCAGGACGGAAAAGGCCAGCCGGAAAAAAAACGTTCCGTCAACGGCCCGGCAGGTGACCAGCCCAAGCGGCCGGTAGCCCGGGGTTTCCAGGCAAAGCCGCAGGCCCTTGTCCTTGTCGCCAAGCTCCACCACCCCGTCGCTGGCCCCCAGGCCCTGGGAGGCCGACACCAGGAAGGACACGGCCCGGCCATGGTCCACGGTCTGGCCGACCGTGGAAAAGGTTTCAGTCGGCCCGCCCTGGCTGGCCCGAAAATACAGGCTCTCCCGGTCATACGACCAGGGCGGCAGGGTGACGTGAAACAGGCGCAGCGACCCGGACAGCGGCCGGGAAAGCTCAAAGTCGTAGGCGATGTCCAGGCGGGGCGCGTCGGCATGGACCATGACGGTCTTGCGTAACCGGCCAAGCGGCAGATCGGCGACGAAGCCGACCGTTACCAAGCCGTCCCGGACGACGTAGCGCGGCCAGACCGCGAGCAGGTCCGTGACCTTGGGACGGCCGGGGGCCTCGAAGGTCATGTGGCCCGTGAAAAAGTCGGCGGCCAGGGAAATGTCCTCGAAATAGCCGTGGGGGATATGTCCGGCCAGGGGGCGCGGGTCCACGGCCGGGAACACGGCCTCGGTCACGGCCAAGCCCTTGCGGGCGTTAAGGACGACGACGGCGGCGGCGGTGGTCAGGACGATGCGGCGGCCGTCCACGGCAACGCCGGCCGGCGGGTCGACCGCCTCGGGAAAAGGCGGCAGCGCCGCGACCATGGCCGCGTCCAGGTCGGCCATGGCCCGGCGCAGGACCGGGGTACGCCCAAGCTTGCGCCAGCGCCGGTCGGTGATGTGGGTGCGGTAGTCGCTGGAACAAAGGGCCAACACCTGCTTCCAGGCCCGGCGCGAGGCCGGGTCTTTGAGGTCAAGCGGCGGCGTGGCGGCGGCCAGCAGGTTGACTGCGGCGTTTAAGCGCAAGTCGTCGCGGCCGGTGACGGCCCAGCGGCTGATGTTGTACTTGGGCTGTTTCTTGACCACGCAGGGGTGGCTTGCCGCCGTGACGGCGAGCAACTCGGCCTGTCGCGGGTCGCCGCCGGCGGCCAGGGCGGCCGAGGGGGACAGGAAGACGAAGCGCTCGTCGCGCGAAAGGGCTTCAAAGAGGCGGTCGATGCGGTTCCATTCCCCCTCCTCGGCCAATTCGGCCTCGGCCTCGAACCGGCCGGGCCGGTAGTCGAAGATCTCGGCGTCGCTGCAATAGAGGGAAAATACCGGGCCGCAGCCGACCCTGGCTCCGAGGTAGTCCAGGTAGTCGGCGAG
>JBKICS010000142.1:0-4373 GCA_046567015.1 Acidobacteriota bacterium
GATCGACAAGCCGATGGTGGCCTTGCGGATGCCGGCGCGGATCTCGTCCGGGGTCAGTTCTTCCCCGGCGAGATACTTTTCCATCAGGGTTTCGTCTTCTTCGGCAATGGCCTCGAGCATCTGCAGGCGCCACTCGTCGTAGAGTTCCCGCATGTTCTCGGGGATGTCGCCGACATTGTATTCCTTGCCCTGGGTGGCGTCGTCGAAGATCAGGGCCTTGCCCTCGATCATGTCCACCACGCCCAGGAAGTTGTCTTCGGAACCGATGGGGAGCTGCAACGGCACGGGCTTGGCGCCCAGGCGATCGCGGATCATGTCCACACAGCGGAAGAAGTCGGCGCCGGTGCGGTCCATCTTGTTGACGAAGCTCATGCGGGGAACGCGATACCGCTCGGCCTGGCGCCAGACCGTTTCCGTCTGCGGCTCGACGCCGGCAACGGCGTCGAAGACGGCAACAGCGCCGTCGAGCACGCGCAGGGAGCGCTCGACCTCGATGGTGAAATCCACGTGGCCGGGCGTGTCAATGATGTTGATGCGGTGATCGCGCCAGTAGCAGGTGGTGGCGGCGGAGGTAATCGTGATTCCGCGCTCCTGTTCCTGAACCATCCAGTCCATGGTGGCCTGGCCGTCATGCACTTCGCCAATTTTGTGCGACACCCCGGTGTAAAAAAGAATACGTTCCGTGGTGGTCGTCTTTCCGGCGTCAATATGGGCCATGATGCCGATATTGCGCTGCCGCTCTATGGGTACGGTCCGAGACACGACGATATCCTTTAGCGACTACCACCGATAATGGGCGAACGCCTTGTTAGCGTCGGCCATGCGGTGCGTATCCTCTTTCTTTTTCACGGCGCCGCCGCGATTGTTATAGGCGTCCAGAAGCTCGCCCGACAATTTGTCCGCCATGCCCTTTTCGCCGCGGGCCCGGGCCTGGTTGATCAGCCAACGCAGAGCCAGGGTGACCTGACGCTCGGGACGCACCTCCATGGGAACCTGGTAGGTGGCGCCGCCGACCCGGCGGGGCTTGACTTCCATGTGCGGCTTGACGTTGCCGATGGCCTTCTCGAAGGCCTTCAGCGGATCTTCGCCGGACTTTTCGGCCAGCACGTCCACGGCCTGGTAAAACAGGTTTTCGGCCACGCCCTTCTTGCCGTCGTGCATGAGCCGATTGATGAATTTGGTCATCAGATGGCTGCCGAACTTGGGATCGGGCAGCACAGACCTTTTGGAAACAGGACCTTTACGCGGCATACGCGTCTCCTTGCACCGAAATTACTTGGGCCGCTTGGCGCCGTACTTGGAACGGCTCTGGCGGCGGTCAGACACACCGGACGTATCGAGCGTGCCACGGATGATATGGTACCGAACACCGGGAAGGTCTTTTACGCGGCCGCCCCGGATCATGACCACCGAGTGTTCCTGCAGGTTGTGGCCTTCGCCCGGGATGTAGGAAGTCACCTCGATGCCGTTGGTCAGGCGCACACGGGCGACCTTACGCAAGGCCGAGTTGGGCTTTTTGGGCGTGGTCGTGTACACACGGGTGCACACGCCCCGGCGTTGCGGGCAGGCCTGCAGGGCCGGCGTTTTGCGCCGCTTGGAAACTTTGGCCCGTTCCTTGCGGATGAGCTGGTTGATCGTGGGCATAGCCGTCTCCGTTCGAAAAATCGTAGTGTATGGCAAAGACAGAGGCCTATAGACCCACTGGCCCGCCTTGTCAAGCGGCAATGGGCTTGGCCTCGGAAAAAACAGGCCCTCCCACCCGGTGCGGGCGGGAGGGCCTTACCCTCTACCCTAAATCAAAACACTTGTCAGCCTAGAATGTGATCCGAATGCCGCCATGACCACCCCAGGCGTCCAGGCCGTGGTTGTCAAAGCCGATGCGCTGGTAGCGGCCGACCAGTTCGAAGGACACGTTCTGGGTCATGTTGACGGTAAAGCCGACATCCACAGGCAGGGTCGGGTTGGAGTAGTTGCCCCGTCCGCCGTTCTCCCAGTAAGGAATGCGGTCGTTGGAGAACAGCCCGCCGATACCAGTGCCGATGAAAAAGGCCGCCTTGTCGGTATGCACCGGGTAGTACCGGATCAGCGCGTTGGCGCCGAAGGCCCAGGGGTTGGCCGTGTAGCCGTCATGGCTGGCCACGGTGTAGATGAAGTTGGTCACCGGTCCCCGGCGGTCGATCTGGCGCACGTCGAACGAATACGCCAGGGCTTCCAGGCCGATGGACAGGCCGTCCATGACGAAATAGCCACCGCTGGCGCCGAAGGTGATGATGGAATTAACAGCCTTCTGGCCCGTTCCGTAGACACCGAATTCCGGCGTCACATGAAAGGTGCCGGCCTCGCCCATGGCGTGGGACTTGGCAGGCACGGCCGCGAAACCGATGCACAGGGCCAACAAAAGCACCACAATTTTATTGAGTTGCGCGTTCATGGCCTTCCTCCTCAGAGCAGAAACAAATGTTGTCTGAACCATTCCGTTGGCGCAAACGACCCTGACTTTCCCCGGGCTCCTCATTGCCCGGGTTTGTGCAGATCGTTTTCATTACATCATAAGAACGCCTTCGGTCCTTGACCAGGGGCGGGCGACGGATTCTCCCCGATTCGTCGGCTCCCGCCCGGAATCTACCTGTAGCCCTCACTAGCAAAGGTCCTCGCCAAGGGCAAGAATTTGTATGGCCCTCCCAACCCTTGCCCTTGAGAAATCCTTGGGCTATTTATAATGGAACGGCAGTCACGGGAGGCGATCATGGGCGATAAGGACTCTTTCGGCGTCAAGATGGAAGAACAGCTGGCCGCCTACAAGGCCAAGATCGAGGAAGCCCGGGTCCAGGCCAGGGACAAGGGGCAGGATTTTTTCGACCGCTGGTCCGGCGACCTGGAGCAGCTGCTCGAAAAATACGACAAGGCCCGCTACAAGCTCACGCTGCTGCGCAAAGGCAGCGGCGACGCCATGGTGGAACTGCGCCACGGGGTGGAACACGCCCTGACCGACCTCAAAAGCGCCTTTGCCAAGGCCAAGGACAAATTCTAGCGACGCTGGCCGCCGTCGCCTCTGACAGCGTCTCGCGCCATGCGAACTGGTGCACGGCCGCGACGTCGCCGGTGCCTCGGCCAGTGAGCGAACCGGCTCCTGGCCGCTGCTTGCGCCATGCCGCGCTTTGTGCCGTTGCAGCCTTGCCCTTGTGTCGCCCCGGGTCCGAGCCCGCCTCTCTCCCTGCTTGCGCCGTGCCGCGCTTTGTGCCGCCGCAACCTGACCTTGGCATCGGACCGCGAGCGAACCGAGTCAGCCACAGGGTGGGTGGTGGCCGCGCCCCCTCTCTAAGGATAGTCCGCGGGCTGGCCAAGCCCGGACCAGCCCTCCCCTCCCCGCCGCCGCAGACCCTGGTCGGCCCTGATGCGTCAGGCCATTTCGCAACCTGCCCCTCCTCTCGGCTGCGCCGCGAAACGCTCCCCCTGCCCCCCCTGGCTAACTTCGCTCGCCTGAGGCGCGCTCCGACGCGCGACCTTCTTCGTGTACGCCGCAGCGGTCGCACGGCATGAAACTAGCCAGCCCCGGGGGACAGGCCGTGACCGCCTGAGCGCCATATTCCGGGCCGCACGGCATGAAAGAAGGCGGCCCCGGGGGACCGCCTTCTCCGTATCGCGAAAACGGGACATCCGACGCGCTAGGCTTGCACCGAAATGCCGCTGCTCTGGCTGGAACCGTCTCCGGCGGACTGTTGGGCGGCGTAGCGGCCCGCGCCGTAGCGGTTGGCCGCGTACTGCCCGATGAGTCCGGAAAGGCCTTCCTGGCTGCCCTGGGTGGCCCCGTAGGACTGGCTGTCGGCCGTGGCCGAGAAGGGTATCTCCTTGGTGTTCTGGCTGAGGATCTTGCCGTCGGCGTCGGTGACGGTGGTGGTCTGTTCCAGGCCTTCGGAGGTAAAAAGCGTGGTCACCGTCGTGGTGGTGTCCTTGTTCGACGTGCCGGAGGCGCTGCCGCCAGTGCTGTCGGACGACGACGCGCCCGAACTGCTTGACGTGCCGGAGGACGACGACGCGGATGTCGTCCCGGACGTGCTCGACGCCAAGGACGTGCCCGTGCTGGACGAGGTGGTGGAGACGAGCTTGCCGTCGGCGTCAAAGGACTCCGACTCTGACACGGTACGGCCGTCCGGCAGGTTGCGGGTCACCCCCCGGGTGACGGATCCGTCGGCGGCGGTGAGCTCCGTGCCCGTCCCCAGGACGTTGCCGTCGGCGTCGGCCAGGGTGCTGGTCACGGAAAACCCGCCGTCAGCGGTATTTTCGCCGGTGATGGTCCGGGTCATGGTCTTCCCGTCCGGGCCGGTCATGGTGATGACCGAACTGAAGGATCCGTCGGCGTTCTGGGTGGTCTT
>JBKICS010000143.1:0-3572 GCA_046567015.1 Acidobacteriota bacterium
GCTCAAGGATGACAATCCGCATTTCTATTCTCACCTTGGGAATCTTCTGAGGAAGACCGGTGCCCTTGATGGCGCCAAGGAAGCTCTGGAGAAGGCGATTGCTTTAGATCCTTCAATCCCAGATCCGCACATGCAATTGAGCTCTATTTACGACCAGCTTGGCGACACCAATTTGGCAATTCAAAAGGTGCAAGACGCTCTTGCGCTCAAGGATGACGATCCTCATTTTTATTTTCACCTTGGGAGTCTCCTGAGGAAAATCGGCGACCTTGATGGCGCTAAGGAGGCTCAGGAGAAGGCGATTGGGGTAGAACCTTCACTCCCAGCTCCGCACATGCAATTGAGCCATATTTTCAACCAGCTTGGTGACTCCACGTTGGCGATTCGCAAGGTGCAGGACGCTCTTGCGCTCAAGGATGACAATCCTCATTTCTATTCTCACCTTGGGAATCTTCTGAGGAAGACCGGTGCCCTTGATGGCGCCAAGGAAGCTCTGGAGAAGGCGATTGCTTTAGAACCTTCACTCCCAGCTCCGCACATGCAATTGAGCTCTATTTACGACCAGCTTGGCGACTCCAATTTGGCAATTCAGAAGGTGCAGGACGCTCTTGCACTCAAGGATGACGATCCTCATTACTATTTTTATCTTGGGAGTCTTCTGAGAAAAATCGGCGACCTTGATGGCGCCAAGGAAGCTCAGGAGAAGGCGATTGCGTTAGACCCTTCAATCCCAGGTCCGCATATGCAATTGAGCCATATTTTCAACCAGCTTGGCGACTCCAAGATGGCGATTCGGAAGGTGCAGGACGCTCTTGCGCTCAAGGATGACAATCCGCATTTCTATTCTCACCTTGGGAATCTTCTGAGGAAAACCGGCGACCTTGAAGGCGCCAAGGACGCTCTGGAGAAGGCGATTGCTTTAGATCCTTCAATGAACTGATCCCGTTTGTTTGGTCAGCTTTGCGGCGAAGTTAAGCTCGGGTCACGTTCCGATAAACGCCTACGCCTGCCGATCCAGCAGTACCCCAAGCGGGAAGTCGCGTGACCAAGTGCCAACGGTAGCGCAAATCAGTGCCAAATCGCGCGCCGCCTCGCAGAATTGCCTGCAACGATTTCTCATTTTGCTTGAGCGCTTACACAAGAACACCTCTGTGTTTACACTGAACTGCTCCCAATACTGTCGCCAGATTTCAAAGGGCAAGAAAAAAGGCACTCAAACTTTCGTTTAAGTGCCTGATATTCTTGGAGCCAGCATGGAGACTCGAACTCCAGACCTGCTGATTACGAATCAGCTGCTCTACCAACTGAGCTATGCTGGCGCGTGTGAGTTGCTCTCTATACGCCCATGACGGGCGGGTGTCAAGACTCTTTGGCGGGCTCGCAGCCGCCGCGCTCCGGAGCGTAGCGGTTGACGATGGGCAGCCGCCAGTCCTTGCCAAAGGCGCGGGGCGTGATCTTCGGCCCAGGCGGGCTTTGACGCCGCTTGTACTCGTTGCGATCCACCAGCCGCGTCACCCGGTCCACCACCGCAGGCTCCATGCCCTTGGCCACCATGGTCGTCGGCGACAGGCCCAGCTCCACATAGGCCCGAAGCACCGGGTCCAGGGCGTCGTACTCCGGCAGCGAATCCGAATCCTTCTGGTTGGGCCGCAGTTCCGCCGTGGGCGGTTTGACAAGCACCCGCTCGGGGATCAGATCCGTCCCGGCTTGCTCGTTGCGCCAGCGCGAAACGGCATAGACCAGCGTCTTGGGCACGTCCTTTATGACCGCGTAGCCGCCGGCCGTGTCGCCGTAGAGCGTGGAATAGCCCACCCCCACCTCGGATTTGTTGCCCGTGGTCAGAACCAGCCGGCCGAACTTGTTGGACAGGGCCATGAGCAGCGTGCCCCGGATGCGCGGCTGCAGGTTCTCCTCGGTGACGTCGAAGGGCCGGTCGCCGAAAAGGGGCTTAAGCGCCTCGAGAAAGGCCTGAAAGATCGGTTCGATGACCACCGTCTTGCAGTCGATGCCCAGGCGCGCGGCCAGGGCCTCGGCGTCTTCCAGGCTGTCGTCGGAGGAAAAGCGGGTGGGCATGGCCACGCCGAGCACGTTTTCCGGTCCCAGGGCGTCGGCGGCGATCACCGCCGTGAGCGACGAATCGATGCCGCCGGACAGGCCCAGGGCCACGCCGGAAAAGCCGGATTTGCGCACGTAGTCCCGGGTGGCCGTGACCAGGGCGCGGTAGACTTCCTCCAACGGGTCCAGGCACGGGGCCAGCGTCGGACCGGCCAGGGCAGGGCGGTCGGAAGCGGGCAGGGCGGACAGCGCCACGCGGGCCGGACAACGGGTCACGGCGGGCTCCCATTTGCGGCAGCGCGGGTCGAGCAGCCGTTGCCGGGTGGGCTGATCGGTGTCGAGGTCGCACAGGATCAGGTCTTCCTCGAACTGCCGGCCCCGGGCGAGCAAGCTGCCGTCCGGCGCGAAAACAAGGCTCTGGCCGTCGAACACCAGCTCGTCCTGGCCGCCAACCAGATTGGCGTAGGCCACGAAGGCCCCGTTGTCCGCCGCGCGGGTGGCCAGCATGCGCTGGCGCGAAGCCCCCTTGTCCATATGGTAGGGGGAGGCCGAAATATTGATCAGCAGCCGGGCGCCGCCGTGCTGGGCCTGTTCGGTGGGGGGGCCGTCGGGATACCAGATGTCCTCGCACACGCTCACCCCGAAGGTCAGGCCGGCCCGGTCGAACACCGTGGTGGCGCGGCTGGTGGCGAAGTAGCGGTTCTCGTCGAACACGCCGTAGTTGGGTAAAAAGCGCTTGGCCGACACCCCGGCGAGCACGCCGTCGTGGGCGGTCAGGGCGGCGTTTTGCAGATCGCCGTCCAGCCAGGGGCAGCCGAAGACGGCGGTCAGGCCGACGCTTCGCCGGGCGATGTCCCGGGCGGCGTCCATGCAGGCGGCCACGAAATCGGGTTTGAGAAGCAGGTCTTCCGGGGGATAGCCCGAGACGACCATCTCCGGGAAGAGAACTATGTCGGCCCCGGCGGCGCGGGCTGTTTCCAGGCGGGCGAGGATCTTGGCGGCGTTGCCGCACACGTCGCCAACTGTGGGATTGATCTGGCACAGAGCCAGGCGCAACGCGGCCATTTCCAGCCTCCTTGTGGGCAAGTTCCGGGAATCCTTAGCCCGTCTTGGCCGGATCGGCAACCATCCCGGCATGTCCCGGCCGCAGGCAACGGGGCGGTTGGGAGCGGCTGCGGCGCATTTGGGCTTGCCGGCGGGCGCGGGTTCTCCCGTCGGCAGGGGGGCGATGGGTTCAGGGCGCTGCCGGTCTTCTTCCCTGTTTGCCGCCGGCGGGAACCGGTCGGGGAAAAGGCATTTTTGAGCCGACCGTCAAGAGGCGGCAACGGCACGCAAGCAGCCTTGAATCTGCCTCCAGGACTGGCAGACATGCACCTTGCCGTCCCGCCCGCCGGAGACGCCGTCGATCTCCTCCCGGGACATGGTGCTGGCCAGGACGACGGCCGGCGCATCGACATGCAGGGCCGAGACGATGTCTTCCGGCCGATCGCCGACCACGGCCAGCACCTCGTGGCGTC
>JBKICS010000143.1:3582-5917 GCA_046567015.1 Acidobacteriota bacterium
GGATGTGGCTCGCGGCATTGCCGTGGCGGTAGGGGGCGCCCAGCATGAAGACCGCGTCCACGAGCCTGTCCAGCCCGAGCCAGGCCAGTTCGTCCCGGGTGGCCTCCTCGATGGCCGCAGGGCGGGCGGTCACGATGCAGACGTGGTATCCGGCCCGCTTGACCTCCTCGACCACTTCCAGGGCGCCCGCCATCACCGGCGCGCGATGCCGCCGGATCACGAGGTCGGTGTCGAGGCTCCTGAAGTAGTCGCGCGCCAGTTGCCCGTCCCGGTCGAAAAACGACGTGAGATGGTAATCATCCCGGACCGCCTGGAGGGTCGCCGCGTCGGACCGAAGATGCTCCCGCAGCAATCCGTGCTTGCGCACGGCGGTTTCCACGATGGTATTGTCGAGATCGAACACGATCGCCTTCATAGATAAAATCCTTTCATGACAGCGTGTTGCGTCGCAGGGCTCCCGTGTTCGGCAGCAGGGGGACGGTGAATCGACTTCGCATCGCTTCTTCCTGGGCCATCTCGCCCGAAATCGCAACGGTTGGCCGCGACAATCGCGGCGGCGGCGTTCACGGCCCGGTCCGCGCCCGGCGCGGACCGGCTTATGGCCGCGCCGGGGTGTTACGCCGGGGCGGCGAAGCTGCGGCCCAGGCACGTCGACCCCTTGGTTCCGTGACCGGAGTGTGCTATGGGGGCGCAAAAGCAGGTTTTGCCCCGGCCCGGCGGTCAGCGCCGGCCGGCTATGTTTTAAGCATCAGAGAGGGGCAGGAGAGGAATTCAGGCGCAAGAGCGGGAACAGACAGCCATATACGGGGGCAATCCATGCAGGCCGGGCGGACCCATGCGGCGAGGGCGACGTTGAGCCAGAGCGAGAAACAGGACGTGGCCGCCCTGTTTCAAAGCGGTCGGCTCGCGGAAATCGTGGAACGGGCCAACAGCCTGACCGCGCGTTACCCCACGGACGTTTTCGGCTGGAGCATGCTCAGTTCGGCGCTGCTCCATCAGGGGCGAAACGATCAGGCCATTGTGCCGCTGCGGCGGGCCATCGATCTGTCCCCGGGCGATGCCGGCCTGCACGGCAACCTCGGCCTGGCCTTCCTGAGCCTGGGGCGTCTGGACGAAGCCATGGCCAGTTCCTGGCGCGCCCTGGACATCAATCCCGCCGCCACCTCCCCGCGCAATATCCTGGCCAACGCCCTGGCCGCCGCCGGCCGCCTGGAAGAGGCGGCTAAGCATTACGAGGCGTCCCTTGCGGCCGCGCCTAACCAGCCGCGCACGCTCTACAACCTGGCCAACGCCTTGTTCGCCTTGGGCCGGCCCGCCGAAGCGGTCGGCCGCTACCGGGACGCGTTGCGCCTGACCCCGGAGTATCCCTTTGCCCTGGTCAACTGCGGCGTGGCCCTGGCGGCCCTGGGCCGGGCGGAGGAGGCCGAGGACTGCGCCAGGCGGGCGCTGCGCCTGAACCCGGAGCTGGCCGAGGGACAGATCCTTTTAGCCAACCTCCTGCTGCTTGGCGGCGAGGCGGCGGCCGCCCTGGAGGTGGTTGAGACGTCGCTTTCCGCCGGGGAGCGCCCGGAGACGCGCCGGCTGTTCGTGGCCTGTCTGCGGGGATTGCCTGCGCCGCCGGAAGGGTCGCAGCGCCGGGAACGCATCCTGCGCGCCCTGACCGAACCCTGGGGCCGCAGCGCCGAAGTGGCGGCGGCCGTCGCCCCCATGCTCGAGGCCGACGCCGTGGTCGGCGGCTGCGTGCAACGCGCCCTGGCTGCCTGGCCCAGGCGGCTGGAGGCCGAGGGCCTCTACGGACCGACGGGGTTTGCCGGCGTGAGCGGCGACGCGTTGGTGCTGGCCCTTCTCGACGCCTCGCCCATCGCCTCGCCTGGACTGGAGCGGTTTTTCACCCTGGCCCGGGCCTGCATGTTGGACGACGCGCTGCGCGTCGGCGGGTTTCTCCTCGACATCGGCGAAGGCGACCGGGAAACGGCCTTTTACGCCGCCCTGGCCCGGCAATGCCGCATCAACGAATACGTGTTCGACGTGAGCCCCGCCGAGGCGGACGGCCTGGCCGCGCTGTCCGCGCGCCTGGCCGAGGCCCTGGCCAACGATCTGCCCGTGCCGGCCATCTGGGTGCTGGCCGTGGCCGCCTATCTGCCGCTGCACGCCGTGGACCACGCGAGACGGCTTCTGGAGCGCGCCTGGCCCGCGCCGGTTGCCGCCGTGCTGGCCCAGCAACTCGTCGAGCACGACGAGGAGCAGCGCCTGCGCGGCCGCATCCGGCGGCTCACCCCCATCGAGGACGATGTCTCGCGCCTGGTGCGGCGGCAATATGAGGAAAACCCCTATC
>JBKICS010000144.1:0-2820 GCA_046567015.1 Acidobacteriota bacterium
GCCGCCGAGCGCCGGGAGCGGGTGGCCGAGCTGCTCGGGCAGGTGGGGCTTTTGCCCGAGCACGCCAGGCGCTTTCCCCACCAGTTTTCCGGCGGCCAGCGCCAGCGGGTGGCCATTGCCCGGGCCCTGGCCCTGAATCCGGCCCTTATCGTGTGCGACGAGCCGGTCTCGGCCCTGGACGTGTCGGTGCAGGCCCAGGTCATAAACCTGCTCGCCGACCTCAAGGCCCGGCTGGGGCTGGCCTACCTGTTCATTTCCCACGACCTGGCCGTGGTCGGCCACCTAAGCGACCGGGTGGCGGTCATGTACCTGGGGCGGATCATGGAGCTGGCCCCGGCCCGCGCCCTTTACGGCGGGGCGCTGCATCCGTATACCAGGGCGCTGCTCGCGGCGGCGCCGGGGCTCGATCCGGCCAAGCGGCGACGGGCGGCCCTGCCCGGCGAGACGCCAAGTCCCGCCGCCGCCCCGACCGGGTGCGTGTTTCATCCGCGCTGCGACCGGGCCGTGCCGGGCTGCGCCGAACAGGAATCGCCCCTGGCCGAGGTCGCCCCCGGACATTTCGTGCGCTGCCCGCGCCTGTAACGACACTGCAAGGAGAAACACCGATGGACAACATCGAAGAAAAAGCCAACCAGGAAATCTTTCGCGTGTTCATGGCCGAACACTGGGTGCGGTTCTATTTCGCCATGGAAAACCAGGGCGTGGTATTCCTCGACGTGCCGGCCGAGGCCATCGAGGAACTCAAGGGCTACGATCCGGCCCTGGCCGAATTCGTGGCCGGGATCAACGGCCAGCCCATCGACCAGCAGTCCTCCCGCCGGGCCGTGGGCGAATTCGTCTTCAAGACCATGGAAGGCGGCAACTACCCGGTGGGGCTGGTGGCCCGGGCCTTCGACGGCAAGCCGCTTGGCCTCCTCCTCAAGCTTTTTGCCGTGTGGCTGTCCGGCCACGAGGGCATGCTCGACGAGGCGGTCCTGCCGTTTTCCCAGTGGGAGCAGCACTTCGGGGCCTGGCGGCAGGACCCGGCCGTGGCCCGCTTCGCCGCGACCCTGGCGACCACCGGCAGCCCGGCCACGCCGGCCAGCGGCGCGGTCCACTAGCATCGTCCAAGGTCTTCACGACGCGGCCCGGAGACGCGGCGAACGCCGCTCCCGGGCCGCTCCTGTCGCGTAAGCCGACTCCCCGCCTTATTTATTGCGATAGCGCCAGCCGCGATTGTGCATGCACCGGGTGAAGGCGTCCTGATTGGCGTCGTCCTCGACCACATTGGCCACGTAGCGCCCGGCCTGGGCCTCGATGGTGGGGTCGAACTCGAAACGGTCCAGGGCGTAGGTGGGCGGCACGTCGCTGTTGGCCTCGGCCTTGCAGATCTTGGTGTCCTGGGCCAGGCGCTCCTTGGACTGGGACTGGTCGACGAGGTTGGGGTTGACGTAGGTCGGGCCGCAACCGGCCAGTCCCAGGGCGGCGGTCAACACCATGGCGGCCAGGGCCCCCGGGCGAAGTGTCAGGTTCATGCAATTTCCTTTGCGAACGTATTTTCTTTCTGAATATTTTGTCATCTCCTTGCCTGCAACCTTTTTCGACCGGGCGCGACTGAGCATGACGTCGGGTTGTTGCGTTCGCGCGCCCGACGGATCATGCAGTCAGGAGGAACGCCCATGGAAGACCATCTGTCCCTGGCCTTGGAAATCGTCGCGGCCCAGGCCAAGGTGCGCACAATGACGGAAACGGAAATCGGATCCCTGGTGGCCAGTCTGTCCGCCACCATTTGCGGTCTGGATCAGGCCGCGCCGCTGGCTGCGGACAGCCCGGCCGGTTCGGCGGCCTTGGCCAAGAAAGCGATCCGGGAGCGCACCATCACCTGCCTGGAGTCGGGCAAGTCGTATAAGATGCTCACCCGCCGGCATCTGGCCAAATTCGGCCTGACGCCGGACGCCTACCGGGCCAAGTGGGGCTATGCCAAGGACACGCCGCTGGTGTGCAAGGCCCTGCAGCGCGAACGCCGCAAGAAAATGCGGGAGATGCGCCTGTGGGAGCGTCGCGGCCAGGACCTGAGCGCCGCATAGCGTCGGGCCACGAATATCCTTGCGGGCGATGCTGGGAGCCTGGGGGAAAATGCCTCCGGCGGCCGGGAGGAGCTTCTCAAGAAATTCCTGGCCCCGGCCCAGCGTCCAACCGCCCGCTGCCACGCGGGAAAGCCATGCCCACGCAGAACCCCGGGCCGGGCGGCCCGGGGTTTTTTCATGCCGCCCGGCCCTTGACTGGAGAGGGCAACCGCTTACATTCTTTGGCGCTCGACAGTGCCGAGTGCTGCCGGACCGTTGCGGCGGCTGGTTTGCGGCCCTTGACAAACCGGGGCCGAAGGTGGACTGGTTTCGGCCGGATTTTACGGTCAGAAGCGATGTTTTGGGAGAGGATCATGCCCATCTACGAATACAAATGCTCCAAATGCGGCAAGGAATTCGAAGTGCTCCAGCGCAGCTTCGACGTTGACGAAGCCCCCTGCGAATATTGCGGCGCGCCCGGCAAGCGCTTCATGTCCAACACGTCCTTCGTGCTCAAGGGCTCGGGCTGGTACGTCACCGACTACAAGGCCAACGGCGGCTGCAGCGCCTCGGGCGGCGGCGCCAACGGCTGCTCGAGCGCCGGCGCCAATGGCGACTCCAAGCCGGCCGAGGCCAAGGCCGGCGACGCCGCCCCGGCCGCAGCACCCTGCTCCTCCGGCTCCTGCTCGTCCTGCCCCAGCGCCGGCTCCAGCACTTCCGCCAGCTCCGACGCCAGCTAGCCCGCCGCAACCCGGCCGTACGGACTTTCCCGCCG
>JBKICS010000145.1:0-3249 GCA_046567015.1 Acidobacteriota bacterium
GGTTTGCGGATGGCGGCCACGGCCTTGCGGATGGACTGGTCATGGCCGTCCAGGCCGCTTATCACAATGACCGGGGTGTTTTTGAACTCTTCCTTCTGGGAATACTTGCGGTAAAAGCGCGGCCCCCACTCGTTGGGCATTTCCAGGTCGAGGGTGATGCAGTCCGGCCGTTCCTTTTCCAGGACCGTCAGCGCCACTTCGCCGTCCGACGCGCTGCACACGTCGTAGCCGTTGTCGGAAAAAAGGGTCGTCAGATACGCGATGATCTGCGGATCGTCGTCGACCACCATGATTTTCTTCGCCATGCCCGCCTCCTTGTGGAATTGGCCCGGATGATGGCTTCGTCCCGGGCGTGCCTTTTCGCATCCTGTTGGTATCTACCGTGAATCCCGGTTGTTGCCAACCGCGAATTGCGCCATGTCGCAGGCCAGGGGCCGTTCAGGATTCCTGGGATTCCCGCGATCCGAGAATGTCACGGAGCGCGGCGAGCAAGGCCAGCCGGTCGATGGGTTTATCGAAGACGGCCCGGGCTCCGGGGATGACGTATTTGAGGCCCGGATGGCCGGTGATGACCACGATGGGGATGTCCCGGCCGGATTTTTCCAGGGCCCGGTTGAATTTGGGGCCGGTCATGTCCGGCATCTCCAGATCCAGGGTGATGGCGTCCGGGCACTCGTTTTCGATGGCCAGCAAGGCTTGCCTGCCGTTTCGGGCCGAGATCGTGTCGTAGCCTTCGTCGGAAAACACGTCTTCCAGGTAGGCGACTATATCCGGATCGTCGTCCACGATCAGGATTTTCTGGGCCATGGGGGCCTCCGGGGGCGTTGGTGTGCCTGGCCGTTATGAAACGGATTGGCGCGGGCAGGCAAGGAAAAAACCGCGCTTCCGGGAGGGGAATCCCCGGGCGCTGCCGGTTGCCTAGGCCTCGCGCCAGACCGGCAGGCGGATGGTGAAGCGCGCCCCGCCGCCGGCGGGCGCGTCGGCCACGATATCCCCGCCGTAATTCTTGATGATGCCGTAGCTGATGGAGAGCCCCAGGCCCGTGCCCTTGCCCACTTCCTTGGTGGTGAAAAACGGCTCGAAGATGCGCCCGAGCACGTCCGGGGCGATGCCGGGGCCGTTGTCGGCCACGCTTGCGGTCACGAATTGCTTGCCTTCCGACTCGGCCCGGCCCAGGGCGATGACGATGTGCTTGTCGCCGGGCCTGGCCCCCGGGCCATGGGCTTCGTCCACGGCGTCGCGGGCATTTAACAGCAGGTTCATGAACACTTGTTCCAGGGGGTTGGCCTGGGCGGCCACCGGCGGCAGGCCGCCTGGGATGTCGAAGGTCACCTCGATGTTGCGGACCTTGAGCTGCTGGGAAAAGAGCTCGAAGGTGTGGTGGACGACCTCGGCCAGATCCACGGCCGTCACGGTCTGGTCGGATTTACGGCCGAACTCCCGCATATGGTTGATGATGCCCGTGGCCCGGGCGATATGCCGGCTTATGCCCTCGGCCATTTCCGTGAGCTGCTCCTGGTCCACGCACTGGCCCCGGCGCACCTTGCGCACGAGGTAGTCGGAAATGGTCTGGATGACGGTCATGGGCTGGTTGAGTTCGTGGGCCACGCTGGTGGACATCTCGCCCAAGGTCGCCATCTTGCTGGCCTGGATGAGCTGCTGCTCGGTTTCCAGGCGGCTGGTGATGTCCGTGACCGAGGCCAGGTAGACCTGGCAGCCCGGGTATTCGGCGGTGGAGACGCGCACGGCGGCGAAAAAGGGCTGGCCGTTCTTGCGGCGGTGGCGCACCCGGTCGATGGGGCGCTCGGCCCGGATGGCCGCCTCGAACGGGGCCAGGTCGGGCTCGTCGAACAGGGACAGGAAGTTCATGCCGAGCAGCTCTCCGGGCTCGTAGCCGTAGAGGGACTGGGGCCGGGCATTGAGCTCCTGGATGGTCAGGTCGTCGCGGGAGAGGACGAACAGGGCCGTGGGAATGCAGCTGAAGATGGCCTGGTACTTCTTGCGCGAGCGCTCCAGCTCCTCTTCCAGGAACTTGCTCTCGGAAATGTCCAGGCTGATCTCCATGACCGAGGTGATGTTGCCGGCCTCGTCGGTCATGGGCGAGGTGCTGACGAAAAAGGTCCGCTTGCAGCCGTCGCGGTCCAGCGTGATCTCCTCGGTGACGTGGGGCAGGCCGTCCTCGAAAGTGCGGATGACCGGGCAGTTGGCGCAGGGTTCGTCCCGATGCTTGTAGGCCTTGTAGCAGTATTCGCCGGGATGGACGTGGAATTCCTCGGCAAAGGCCTGGTTGTAGCTTAAAAGCCGCAGGTTCTTGTCCTGGACCGTGATGGTGCAGGGCACATGCTCGAACAGATCCTGGTAGCGGTCCTTCTGGCGCACCAGTTCGGCCTGCTTGCTGAGCACCTCCTTGCCCATGCTGTCGATGGCCCGGCCCAGTTCCCCCATCTCGTCGGCCTGGCGCAGGTCCAGGCCCTTGAATCCCCGGCCGGCGGCGATGGCCCGGGTGGCCCGGATCATGGCCCGCACCGGCCGGTTGACCAGCAGGTGGGTGAACAGGAACAGCACCAGGAAGGTGCCGGCGGCCACGCCCAGGGCAGCCAGGAAATTGCGCTCGGTGTAGCGGGCCAGGGTGGCGTCGCTGGCGGCCTGGGACACGGTGATGTCGAGCAACCCCAGGATCTGCTTGTCGGCCTGGTGCACATGGCAGGCGTCAGTGTAGCAGGCCGGCTCGTTTTCGATGGGCCGCAGGATGCCGATGCAGGGGTGGCCGGATTCGTCGCTGAAAAACCGGGTGCGCTCGCCCAGGGCCAGATGGACCTGCGGCGGCGCGGTGCGATGGCAGACGTAGCAGGCCTCTTCCTTGATGTCCGTGATCTCGTCGATTTCCGAGAGCAGGTTGGAATACTTGATCTGGCCTTTCTTGTTGTAGACGCGAATCGACAGGATGCCCTTCTGGGTGCCGATGCTTTTTATGATCTCCCGGATGGTGTCCGGGGCGTAGGTCAGCATGGCGTAGTGCAGGCCGAGGTTGACGGTGTTCCCCAGCCGGTTCATGTCCGACATGGTGGCCTCGGTGGTCAGCGTCTTCATGGCGCTGATGTTGAGCGAGGACCACAGGAAGAAAAAGAACATGAGCGCCGAGCCGGACACGATGGCCAGCTTGGTGATGAGCGAACAGCGGATGGTGCGCAACAGCCGGGGCAGGGCGTCGGCCACGGCGGCCAGCCGCTTCGCAAGGTCCGGGGGAGG
>JBKICS010000146.1:0-5656 GCA_046567015.1 Acidobacteriota bacterium
ACAGCCACGGCCAGCGGCCATGCCCTCTATTCCACCAGCCCGGACACCCTGCGCCGGGCGAAGGCCCTGTGCCGCGACCGGGGCGCGCCTTTTTGCCTGCACCTGGCCGAACACCCAGGCGAAGTGGAGCTGCTGGCCAGCGGCACGGGCGAGTTCGCCGCGCTGCTGCGCGGCCGGCTGCTCCCCGGGGACTGGCGCGCCCCGGGCCGCACGCCCGTGGCCGAGGCCCAGGCCCAGGGCTTGCTCGGACGGGACACCTTGGCCGTCCACGCCGTCCATCTGACCAAGGCCGACGTGGCCATCCTGGCGGACTCGGGCGCGACGGCGTGCCTGTGCCCGCGCAGCAACGCCCGCATCGGCGTGGGCACGGCCGACGCCCCGGCCCTGCTCGCCGCCGGCATCCCCCTGGCCCTTGGCACGGACAGCCTGGCCTCAAACGACGACCTCGACCTGTGGAACGAAGTCCGCGCCCTGCTCGCCGCCCATCCCGGCCTGCCCGGCCGGGCGATCCTTGCCGCCCTGACCGTCGTGCCGGCCCGGCTGCTCGGCCGCGCCAACGATCTCGGCCGGCTGGCCCCCGGGGCGACCGGGGGGATCGCCGTCATCCCGCCCGATCTGGCCGAGGCCCTGGCCGGGGTGTGCTGACGGATTGCGAAAACCTTTCCCGCGACATTCGCCAATTGTATTTCCAGGCCGAAGCGCGTATCGTTATTTTGCACGCGCAGTCGGTCCCATCGGAAAACGCCTGGCCATCTCCCGGCCCCATTGGCCCGATCCACTCCCAGGGCGAAAAGCGCTTGAGCATTTCATTGGGATGCATACGCCATGACGTCAGGTACTGTCCCGAACTATGCCGTGGCCCGCCATCCCATCTATCACGTGGATGGCGACGTCTTCGGCTACGAGTTGCTGTACCGCACCGTGGGCGGCGGCAACGTCGCCGCCTTTCCCTCCGACGCCGAGGCCACCCTGGCTGTCCTGGCCAACGGCATCCACGCCATCTCCCAGGACATCGCCCCGGACAAACGGATCTTCATCAATTTTTCCAAGGAAATCCTGGAAGCGGGGCACCATCGCTTTCTGGACCCGGGCCGCTATGTCCTCGAGATCCTGGAGCATGTGCGCTGCGACGCGGCCTTTGCCCAACTGGTGCGGGACATCCGCGCGTCCGGCTACGTCCTGGCCCTGGACGACTATGTGGGCGATCCGTGCTTTGACGCGATCCTGCCCTCCGTGACCTTTATCAAGCTGGATATCCTGGCCATGCGGGGCGATCCGGCCCATCTGGAGGCGGTGGCGGACCGCTGCCTGAAGCTGGGCAAGACCGTGCTGGCCGAGAAGGTGGAAACGGCCGAGGACATCGCCTGGTGCCGGGCCCGGGGCATTCCCCTGGCCCAGGGATTCTATTACAGCCGGCCGCAGGTGGTGACGGCCAAGATCCTGGAGCCCAACCAGGCGGTCCGGCTCAACCTGCTGGCCGAGGTCAACCGGCCGGATATGGATGTGCGGCGCATCCGGGAGATCATCGGTTCCGACGTCTCCCTGGCCTACAAACTGCTGCGCTACGTCAACACGGCCAGCTTCTACCGGGGCCAGCCCATCGAGTCCCTGGACTTCGCCATCACCCGCCTGGGCCAAAACGCCCTGGCCAGCTGGGTGGCGGTCAACCTGCTGGCCATGCTGGGCTCCACGCCCCAGGACCGGGAGCTGGCCTTTGCCTCGGCCGTGCGGGGCCGTTTCCTGGCCCTGACCGACGCCCACCGCGCCTCCCCCTGCCACCAGGGGCACAGCGTCTGCCTGCTGGGGCTGCTCTCGCTGCTCGACGCCATGCTCGGCGTCCCCATGGACCAGGCCCTGGCCGGCATCACCATCGACGCCGATACCCGCGTCGCCCTGCTTGGCGGCCCGGGCGCCTGCGCTTCCTGTCTGGCCCTTTGCAGCTGCTACGACCACGGCGGAGGCAGGGCCGCAGACGCCTTGCGGGTCTTCGGCATCCACCCGGAGCAGGCCGCGACCGCCTATTTCGAGGCCCTGGCCTGGGCCTCGGACATGTTCCGGTCCTGACCGCCCCCGGGCCGTCAGATCGAGTAGTTGGCCGGATCGCCCAGGGCCAGGCGCATGTTCTCGTCCACCATGTCCCGCAGGCTGCGCGTGTCGTAGACCCGCTCCAAGGCCTCCCGGGCCTCGTCCCAAAGCCCCCGGAACACGCATTGGCCCGTCAGCGGACAGTCATGGCCCGGCTTGCCCCGCTGGCAGTCCACCGGACTGATGGGGCCGTCCATGAAGCGGATCACCGCCCCCACCGTCACTTCCGCCGCCGGGCGGGCCAGGTAGAAGCCGCCTTCCTTGCCGCGTTGGGATTCCACGAAGCCGCCCTGGCGCAACTGGTGGAGGATGACCTCCAGAAACCGTTTGGGAATGGCCTGGCTCTCGGCGATCTCGCCGGCCGGGGCCGCGCCCGAGCCCTCCCGCTTGGCCAGCTCGAACAGCGCCCGCAAGGCGTACTGACACTTCTGGGTCACCGCCATGTCCGCCTCCTTGTCGCGCTCCGTCTCATATAAGCTCCACCGCGTCGCCGGGAACCACCTCGCCGCCGACCACCACCCGGGCAAACACCCCTTCCCGGGGCATGACGCAGGTTCCCACCGCCTTTTTGATGGCGCAGCCCGCGTCGTGACAGGTCTTGCCGATGACCGTGACCTCCAGCACCACGCTCGCGCCCAGGCGGATGCGCCGGCCCACGGCCACGGGCAGGGCCTCCAGCCCGTCGACGTTGAAATTCTCGGCGAAATCCCCGGGATTGATCGTCGGGAGCTTTTGCCGCATGCGGGAGAGCGCATCCAGGGACAGCAGGCTGACCTGCCGGGCCGACCCGGCATGGGCGTCCCCTTCGATGCCGTGATCGGCCGTAAGCGTCACCCGGTCCACAGGCGTCTTGCGCTCCCCCTTTTTCCGGCTCACGCACACGCTATGCACAACGGCCATGGGCTTTCCCTCCGAAACGGTTGCCGCGCCCGCGCGGCGCGAAAGATGAGTATATCGATCGGTTTGATGATGCCGCATGCCAAAGGAACGCCTCGCCCGTCAAGGCGCGGCGCATCCGCCCGGCGGCCCGGTCCGGCTCGGCGTCCGGGTGCGGCCGGGTCTCCCCGGGCCTGCCCGGTCCCGCGCCGACCCGGCGGCGCTGCGCCCTGGCCGGCGGCCAAGGTTTTCCCTGCAAAAATCGGAGCGCTTTCAGAGGAAACCCGCTCCCGGCCGCCGCGTGGTCGGACGACGCCCCTGGAGATGGCCCAGGCGGCGGCAACACGCGGGAAAGCCGTTTCCCGATTGCGCCAGCCCGGGGCCGCGCCCTGGCCACCGGCGGCCCAAGAACCGTCCATTTTTGACCCAATTACCGCAAGCCTTGGGTCTTTTCGGCCCACCGGACGCCGGTTGGTCGACCGCCGCCCTGACGGTCGCCCTGGAACGGCCAGCCGCCGCCCCTGCTTGACCTTTTGCCCGGCCGCACTATACTTGCTCGACACTATGGTATTAAAGGGCCAGATCTCCCGCAGGGTTGCCGCGCCGCCAGGCCTGTCCGGCCGACCGGAGGGGCCCGGAGCCTGAAGGCTTGCCCCGAGAGCAGGCGTCACAACCGCACCGCGCGCCACCCGGCACGAACCGAGGAGCCTCATGCGGATCAGCAAATTCGCCATTCCCGAAATCATTTTCGGCCGGGGGAGCATTGTCCACCTGGCCTCCTGCGCCAAACGCGTGGGCGCGCGCCGCGTGCTGCTCGTCAGCGACCAGGGCTTGGTCGGGGCCGGCTGGGTCGACCGCATCCAGGAGATCCTGCGCGACAACGGCCTGGAATGGATCTTTTTCGACGCCGTGCATTCCAATCCCCGCGACTACGAGGTGCACGACGGGGCCGACGTCTACGTGCGCGAACGGGCCGACGTCATCATTGCCGTGGGCGGCGGCAGCCCCATGGACGCGGCCAAGGGCATCGCCACCATCGTCGGCAACGGCGGACGCATCAACGACTACGAGGGGGCCAACCGCATCATGCGGCCCCTGCCCCCCATGATCTTTCTGCCGACCACCGCCGGCTCGGGCTCGGACATCTCCCAGTTCTGCATCATCACCGACGTGGCCCGGCAGGTCAAAATGTCCATCATCAGCCGGTCGCTGGTGCCCAACGTCTCCATCATCGATCCGCTGGTGCTTTTGACCAAGAGCCAGGAGCTCATTGTCTCCTCGGCCATCGACGCCTTCGCCCACGCCGTGGAGTCCTACCTGTCCCTTTTGTCCTCGCCCTTTACCGAGCACCAGGCCTTAAAGGCCATCCGGCTCATCGCCCACAACCTGCGCCCGGCCCTGGAAGACCGCTCCATCGAAGCCCTGGAAAACTTAAGCATCGCCGCCACCTCGGCCGGCATGTCCTTTTCCAACGCCGGCCTTGGCATCGGCCATTCCCTGGCCCACTCCCTGGGCGGCATGTTCGACGTGCTCCACGGCCTGGTCCACCCCATCCTCCTGCCGCCGGTCATGCGCTTCAACCTTCCGGCCAGCGTGGACAAGCTGGCCAACATCGGCCGCATCGTCTGCGGCCCGCGCATGTGCTCCAACGAATACATCGCCCAGGCCGGCATCGCCTGGCTGGAACGCTTTTTCTCCGACCTGCGCGTGCCGGTGCGCCTGCGCGGCATCCTGCCGGACAGCAGCTGCCTGGAAACCATTGCCAAGGCCGCGGTCAACGACGCCTGCACCCTCACCAACCCCCGGCCGGCCAGCTGGGAGTCCCTGCTCGGCGTGTGTCAGGAGGCCTGGTGATGCCCACGCGCGGGCCGTCCCTGGAAGACCTGATCGGCATCGAGCACAGCAAGCTGGGCTTTTTCCAGGAGTTGCGCCAGACCATCGAGGCCTTAAAAGACGCCAACACCCAGTCCGCCCAGCGCCGCCGCGAAATCGCCGCCATCCTCGACGGCATCACCGACATCATGATGGTGCTTTCAAGCGACCTGCGCATCCTCTCGGTCAACCACGTCTTTCGCCAGACCTTCCCGGATACGCCCAATCCCGAAGGGATGTTTTGCTACCAGATCTTTTGCAACGAGGACAAACCCTGCCCCAATTGCCCGGCCAGCGCCTCCTTCGCCACCGGCGACATCTGCCGGGAGACGGCCATTTTCAAGATCGGCGGCAAGAACACCCAGTTCGAGATGGTGGCCTCGCCCATCCGCCGGCCCGACGACCCGGAAAGCCACATCCTGGTCTTCAAGCGCGACGTCAGCCGGGAAAAGGAATATCAGGCCAAGTTCTTCCAGGCCGAAAAGATGGCCACCATCGGCATGCTGGCCACGGGCGTGGCCCACGAGGTCAACAACCCGCTGACCGCCATCTTCGGCTTTGCCGAGGGCCTGCGCCGCCGGCTGCCGGCGCTCAAGGAAAGGGTCAATCCCCAGGTGATGGAGGACGTGGAGGACTATGTCTCAACCATCCTGCTCGAATGCCGGCGCTGCCAGGACATCGTCACCACGCTGTTGACCTTCAGCCGCCAGAGAACGGTGAGCTTCGCGGCGGTGAGCCTCAACAACGTGGTCAACGACACCCTGAAACTCCTGCGCAGCCACCTCAAACAGCGCAGCCAGGCCAAGATCACCGTGCGCGCCGA
>JBKICS010000147.1:0-6671 GCA_046567015.1 Acidobacteriota bacterium
TGCGGGCAGGCGTCGCGGAAAATAATTTTCACTGTATTAGAATTAACTTAAATCAATTTTTCAGGCAACTTACGCTCTATTCCGGCAGCTTTCCTGATGAAATCGCGACTTCTGTGCCAGATCTTGCGTAATTGCGATTGTTTTGACCGGCCGGCGTCCGCTTTTTTACTACACTCGTGTGTGTGTCAGTTTTGACACAATGCGTGACCACCGGGCGGATCTTCGCCCGTTGCCGGGAACCTTCCAAGGAGGCCGTATGGGCATATCGCGACGCGGATTCATGAAACTGACCGGGGCCGGGTTGGCTTGCCTGGGGCTCAAAGACCTGGGCCTCGACCCCCGTCCGGCGGCGGCCTACGCCACCACGCTGCGCATCGAGGGGGCCAAGGAATACCAGTCCACCTGCCCGTTTTGTTCGTGCGGGTGCAGCATTTTGATGTTCGTCAAGGACGGCAAGTTCATCAGTTCGGAAGGAGACCCGGACTATCCGGTCAGCGAGGGGGCGCTTTGCCCCAAGGGCGCGGCCTTCCATGCCATGCACGTCAGCCATCACCGGATTTTAAAGCCCAAGTACCGGGCTCCGGGCAGCGACAAGTGGGAAGAAAAGGACTGGGATTTCGTCCTTGACCGCATCGCCAAGCGGGTCAAGGAAACCCGGGACCGCGACTTTATCGAGAAAAACGACAAGGGCCAGACGGTCAACCGGGTGGAATCGATCTTCCACCTCGGCACCTCCCAGATGGACAACGAAGAGTGCGCCGTCACGCACCAAATGCTGCGCAGCCTGGGTGTCGTCCACATGGACCACCAGGCCCGGATCTGACACTCGCCCACTGTACCGGCTCTGGCAGAGTCGTTCGGACGCGGCGCGATGACCCAGCATTGGATTGACATCAAGAACGCCGACGTGGTGCTCATCATGGGCAGCAACGCGGCAGAACACCACCCTATTTCGTTTAAGTGGGTGCTTGCGGCGAAAGACGCCGGGGCCACGGTCATTCACGTGGACCCGAAGTTCTCGCGCACCTCGGCCCGAAGCGATTTCCACGTGCCCCTTCGTTCCGGCACGGACATCGCCTTCCTCGGCGGCCTGCTCAAGTACATCCTGGAAAAGGATTTGTACTTCAAGGAATACGTCATCGAGTATACGAACGCCTCCTTTGTCGTCGCCGAAGGCTTCTCCTTCAAGGACGGCCTGTTCTCGGGCTTTGACCCGGCCACCAGGACCTATGACCGCAAGTCCTGGACCTTTGACAGGGACGAAAACGGTCTGGTCGTGCGCGACAAGACGCTTGCCCATCCCCGCTGCGTCTACCAACAGCTCAATAAGCACTATTCGCGCTACGACATCGACACGGTGTCTTCCATCACCGGCGTGTCCAAGGACAACCTGCTGCGGGTCTGGGACGCGGTTGCGGCCACGGGCAAACCGACCAAGGTCGCCACCATGATGTACGCCCTGGGCTGGACCCAGCACACCGTCGGCGTGCAGAACATTCGCCTCGCCGCCATGATCCAGCTCTTGCTCGGCAACGTCGGCGTGGCCGGCGGCGGCATCAACGCCATGCGCGGCGAACCCAACGTCCAGGGCTCCACCGACCACGCCCTGCTCTACGATTCCCTGCCCGGCTACCATCCGACGCCGACCACGGCCTGGCCGACCCTGGCTGAGTACTTGAAGGCCAACACGCCGGTGTCCAAGGATCCCAAGAGCGTCAACTGGTGGCAAAACCGGCCCAAGTACGTGGTCAGCCTGCTCAAGGGCTGGTTCGGCGACGCGGGCACGGCGGAAAACGAGTACGGCTACGGCTGGCTTCCGAAAATAGAGCCCAACGTCGAGTACGCCAGCCTGTTCATGTTCGACAAGATGTACAAGGGCAAGATCAAGGGCGGCTTCATCTATGGCCACAACCCGGCCATGTCCATGCCCAATACCCACAAGATCAGAAAAGCCCTGACCAACCTCGACTGGCTGGTCATCGGCGAGGCCCACGAGACGGAAACGGCCGCCTTCTGGCGGCAGCCGGGTTTTGACCCCAAAACCGTCAAGACCGAGGTGTTCCTGCTGCCGTCCTGCCAGCGCGGCGAAAAAGACGGCACCACCTCCAACTCCGGCCGCTGGCACATGTGGCACTACAAGGGCTACGAGCCCATGGGCGTGTCCAAACCCATGGGCTGGATGGTCGTTGAGATCATAAAGCGCGTCAAAGCGTTGTACGCCAAGGAGGGCGGGGCCTTCCCGGCCCCCATCCAGAACATCGAGTGGTACGACCAATACGACGCGGACCTCATGGCCAAAAAGATCAACGGCCAGTTCACCCGCGACGTCACCGTGGGCGACAAGCAGTACAAAAAGGGCGATCAGGTGCCGGCCTTCCCCATGCTGACCGCCGACGGCGCAACCACCAGCCTGTGCTGGGTCTACGCCGGCAGCTACGGCGCGGCCGGCAACCTGACCAAGCGCCGCGACCACAACCAGACGCCCATGCAGGCCAAGATCGGCCTGTTCCCGAACTACTCCTGGGCCTGGCCGGTCAACCGGCGCATCATCTACAACCGGGCCTCGGTGGACGTGAACGGCAAACCGTATAATCCGGCCAAGACCGTCATCGCCTGGGAAGACGGCAAATGGATCGGCGACGTGCCGGACGGTCCGGCGCCTCCCATGGCCGATCCCAAGGGCGTGTATCCGTTTATCATGCACACCGAGGGCCATGGCCAGCTCTTTGGCCCCGGCCGCGTGGACGGACCCTTCCCGGAACACTACGAACCGGCGGAAACGCCCGTCACGGCAAACCCCTTCTCCAAGCAGATGAGCAATCCCTGCATGAAGGTGGCGGAAAGCGACATCGACGCCCTGGCCAAGAACGGCGATCCGCGCTTCCCCATCGTGCTCACCACCTACAGCATGACCGAACACTGGTGCGGCGGCGGCGACACCCGCAACACCCCGGCCCTGCTCGAAGCCGAACCCCAGCTCTACGTGGAGATCAGCCAGGAGCTGGCCAAGGAAAAAGGCGTCAAAAATGGCGACGTGGTCATCATTGAGACCCTGCGGGGCAAGGTCGAGGCCGTGGCCATGGTCACGGTGCGCATGACGCCGCTTCAGGTACAGGGAAAGACCCTTCACCTGATCGGGATGCCGTTTTGCTTCGGCTGGACCACGCCGGGCTGCGGCGACGCCACCAACCGCCTGACGGTTTCGGTGGCCGACCCCAACACGCGCATTCCCGAGTACAAGGCCTGCCTGTGCAACCTGCGCAAGGCCGACAAGGTGACGGAGCTGCAACGCTAACGACCATTGCGGCCGGGACCGTCCAGGTTCCGGCCGCACTATAAGAAGGGGAATCCGCCATGCCCAAGGCGTTTTTCATTGATACATCCCGTTGCACGGCCTGCCGGGGCTGCCAGGTGGCCTGCAAGGAATGGCACGAGCATTGGGCCGTGCCCACGCTGCAACGCGGAACGCACCAGAATCCGCCCGATTTTACGCCATTTAACTACAAAATTGTGCGCTTTATCGAGCACAAGATCGACGGCAAGATCAAATGGCTGTTCTTTCCGGACCAGTGCCGCCACTGCGTTTCGCCGCCCTGCAAGGACGCGGCCGACGCCTACGTGCCCGGGGCCATCATCCAGGACGAGGCCACCGGAGCCGTGCTCTATACCGACAAGACCAAGGAACTGACCCTCGACCAGGCCCAGGAGGTGCGCGACGTGTGCCCCTACGGCATCCCGGTGCGCTCCGAGGCGACGGGAATGCTCAGCAAGTGCGACTGGTGCATCGACCGCCAGCGCGCCGGCCTGAAACCGGCTTGCGTCAAGACCTGCTGCACCGGCTCCATGAACATCGGGGAGCGGGCCGACATGCTGGCCCTGGCCCGGCAAACCCTGGCCAAGGTCAAGGAGCGCTATCCCGAAGCCCAGCTCCTGGACGAGGACTATCTCGGGGTCATCTACCTCATCACCGAGCCCCGCAAGCTCTACCACGAGTATGCCGCGCGCCGCGAAGGCCAAGGCCCCATGACCCGCCAGGCCTTCCTGGCCATGCTGACCCGGCCCGTGGCCAGAATGCGCGGCTAGGCCGAACTTCCGCGTTCCCAAGGACCGCCCCGGTCGCCATCTGCCAGTGGCGACCGGGGCGGTCAACCGGCGCGACGCGCCGCCCTTTTGCCTGTTTTCCTTTTTTCCAAGGACACTGCCATGCGTATGCGCATCCCCCACGCCACCCAGCCCGACCTGCCGGAGACCCCGCCCCCGGCCGAGGCCGCCGCCATCGCCGGCCCCTTTGCCGCCCTGGCCACGCTGCGGCGCGCCATCGCCGCCGACCTGCCCCAGGGCCTTTTCGACCTGGCCTACGACCCCGACCGCTTCGCCGCCGGGGAGACCCTGCTGGACACGGCCGATCTGACCGCCCTTGTTCCCGGTTACCTGACCGCCGCCCAGGCCCTGCTGCCGGGCATCGGCGACATCTTCCCGGCCCTGGCCCGGGAAACGACAATCTATTCGCAGGCGCTGGCCCAGGGTCCGCGTCTGGCCGGAGCGCTCCTGGCCGGATTTTTCGACGAGGCGACCGATGACCTGACGCCCCTGGCCGCCGAGATCGGTCTGCGGCCAGCCACGCTGGCGTTTCTGACCCGGGAGATCGTGGCCACGGTGCTGCGGGCCGAAGCCCCGCGACTGGCCGCCCTGGCCGACGACGCCTTGTGGCGCAAGGACCACTGCCCGGTCTGCGGCTCGGCCCCGGATATGGGGCTTTTAAAGGAGCAGGCCGAACCCTCGGAATTTCTCGTGGCCAAGGCCGGGCGGCTTCTGCTCCATTGCTCGCTGTGCGGCCACCTGTGGCGCTTCCCCAGGCTGGTGTGCCCGTCGTGCGGCGAGGGCGAGCACGAAAAGCTCGACCTGCTCGTGGCCCAAGGCCGGGAGCGCGAGCGCATCCACGCCTGCGCCACCTGCCGGCATTATCTGGTGGTGACCAACCGGGTGGACTCCGACGCGGCCTTCGACGCCGACGCCGCCCCGGCCGCCCTGGCCCATCTGGATGCCGCCGCGCAAGAACGCGGCTACGTCCCCATCTGCGCCACGGCCTGGAATCAGTTCGGGGAGGATGAGAACTTATAAGGCGCGGGTCGGAAATTTACGGACAGGCGGTCCGCGCCGTCTCCCCGTCTTTTCGCGTCAGCAGGAACATGCCGTAGCTGGCGAGCAGGTTGGGCAAAAAGGTCACCACCATGCCCTTTTCGTGGTGGTGCGGCGTGCTGACGGCTGTCTCGCGGGTGATGGCGAAGCCTTCCTTGCGGCAAAAACGCCGGAAATCCCGGATGGTGATCACCCGGATGTTGGGCGTGTCGTACCACTCGTAGGGCAGTTCCCGGGACACCGGAGCGCGGCCGCGAAAGAGCAGCTGCCCCCGGATGCGGTAGTAGGCGAAGTTGGGGAAGCTCACGATGCCGCGCTTGCCCACCCGAAGCATCTCGCGAATGAGGCTGGCCGGGTCGAACACCTGCTGCAAGGTCTGGGACAGGATCACGTAGTCGAAATGCCCGTCCGGGTAGTCGGCCACCTCTTCGTTGATGTCGCCGTGCAGGATGGACAGGCCCTTTTCGATGCCCCGGGTGACCTTTTCCTCCTCGCGCTCGATGCCCGTGCCGCGCACGTTCTTGTCGACGGTCAGGATATGCAGCAGATCCCCGGCCCCGCAGCCGAGATCAAGCACCGTGGCCCCGGGTTCGATCCACGAGGCAATGAGCGACAGATCATAGCGCACGGGATTCCTCCTTGGCGGCGTCCACGGCGGCCCGATCCAGGAAGCGGGCGATCATGCCGGACAGCCGGGAATTGGGCAGCAGGAAGGCGTCGTGCCCCCACTTGGCCTCCAGCTCCACGAAGCTCACGTCCAGGCCGTTTTTCTTCATGGCCTGGACCATGGCCCGGGACTGGTAGGTGGGATACAGCCAATCCGAGGAAAAAGACGCCACCAGGAAGCGGCACTTGGCCTTGGCAAAGGCGGCCACGGCCGAGCCGCAGCCGTGGCTGGCCTCCAGGTTGAAATAATCCGCCGCCTTGGTGACGTAGAGAAAGGAATTGGCGTCGAAGCGGTCCACGAATTTCTGGCCCTGGTAGCGCAGATACGACTCCACCTGGAAATCGGCCTCCTCGAAGGCAAAGGAGATCTCGCAGCGGTCCTGGAGCCGGCGGTCGAACTTCTGGCGCATGGCCTCGTCGGAAAGATAGGTGATGTGCCCGATCATCCGGGCCACGGCCAGCCCCAGGCCCGGGGCCTCTCCCCCGTAATAGTCGCCGCAGTTCCACTTCGGATCGGCCATGATGGCCTGCCTGGCCACTTCGTTAAAGGCGATGGCCAGGGCCGAATGCTTGGTGGTGGTGGCCAGCGGCACGGCCGAGCGCACCATGTCGGGATAGCGCACGGCCCACTCCAGCACCTGCATGCCGCCCATGGAGCCGCCGACCACGCTTAAGAGCCGGCGCACGCCCAGGTGGTCGATCAGCCGCTTCTGGGCCCGGACCATGTCGCCGATGGTGATGACCGGAAAGGTCAAGCCGTAGGGCTTGCCCGTTTCCGGATCGACCGAGGCCGGGCCGGTGGAGCCCATGCAGCCGCCGATGACGTTGGAGCAGATGACGAAGTAGCGGTCGGTGTCGATGGGCTT
>JBKICS010000148.1:0-3201 GCA_046567015.1 Acidobacteriota bacterium
CGCCGGTGACTGGCGAGATCCAGGACATCCGCCTGACCCAGTTCACCAGCCCGGCCAAGGCGACGTCCAGCGTCACCATGGTCACCCAGCTCGATTCGGACACGGCCAGCCAGAACGTTCGCGCCGCCGGCAACTACTATTCCGCCATGACCGCCCAGTGGGACGGCACCCAGGATCCGGCCATGCCGTCCACGGCCTACGGCTACCAGACCACCATGAAGGTCTATGACGAGAACGGCTCGCCCCACACCTTGACCGTCTACTACGACAAGATCGCCAGCACGAACGGCAAGGATTACTGGGAATACGCCGTCACCTGCGACCCCAGCGAGGACGGTCGGGTCGACTCCGCCGGCACCCCCTTTGCCGGGACCGCCACCGCCGGCCTGCTCATGACCGGCACCATGACCTTCGACTCCTCGGGCACCCTGGAGAACACGAGCGCCTACACCATGCTGAGCAGCGCCTCCCCGGGCGCGTTCACCGCAGCGAACTGGTCGGCGGCCAATGTGCAAAACGGCTATCCGGTCTTCACCGCCAACTTCAAGTCCGTCTCCAACGCGAGCTTCACGGGACAGAGCAACGCCCTCAACATCGCGCTCAATATCGGCCTCAACAACAAGAACGGCTTCGTGGCCGGCGCTTCGGGCTCGCTGCTTTCCGCCGCCGACGCTTCGGGCCTGCCCGCGGATCTGGTTTCCTTCGACCCGGCCACCACCACGGTCAACAGCACCGTGACCACCAGCTACGCCACCTCGTCCTCTACCGTGTTCAGCGCGCAAAACGGCTACACGTCGGGCCTTTTAACCAGCGTCTCGGTGGATGCCGACGGCATCCTCACCGGCACCTTCTCCAACGGCCAGACCCAGCAGCTCTGGGCCCTGGCCCTGGCCAACTTCACCAACCTGCAGGGCTTAAGCCGCCAAGGCAGCAACCTTTACGCCGCCACCCTGGATTCCGGCCAAGGCACCACCAACCGGGCCAACACCGGCAGCGTCGGCTCCATCTCCGGCAACACGCTTGAAACCTCCAACGTGGACATGGCCGCGGAAATGGTCAGCATGATCCTGACCCAGCGCGGCTTTGAAGCCAACAGCAAGACCATCACCACCGTGGATTCCATGCTCTCCGAAGTCATCCAGCTCAAGCGCTAGGCGCGAAACCGC
Organism: Acidobacteriota bacterium; assembly: GCA_046567015.1. GTDB lineage: Bacteria > Desulfobacterota > Desulfovibrionia > Desulfovibrionales > Desulfovibrionaceae > Solidesulfovibrio. The sequence goes on from JBKICS010000148.1 coordinate 1,167, forward strand.
CCTGGCCGTCCGAACCGCCCCCGTCAGGGGGCGGTTTTGTTTTGGCCGGCCGGCAAAGCTTGCCTCCCTGGGCCCTGGCGCGCCAGCCAGGCGGTCGGCCGTCAAGGTCCAGCGTGAGTTTATTGGCTTTTCCTGTGGATTTTTTTGCCCAGAAGCCGAAATGCAATTGATAGTATATTGATATTGCTTGATAAATTAACTTTGGAACGCCTCATGCTGTAACTAGGAAAAACCAACACGGATTGTCTGGTTGCAACAAGGAGGTTTCTATGTCCCTGATTATCAACCACAACATGATGGCTGCCAACGCGTCGAGGAACTTGTCCAATTCCTACGCCGCCCTGGCGACGTCGACCCGGCGTCTGTCCTCGGGTCTGCGCATTACCACCGCCGCCGACGACGCAGCCGGCCTGGCCATTCGCGAGCTGATGCGCTCGGATATTTCCACCCTCAATCAGGGTGTGCGCAACGCCAACGACGCCATTTCGCTCATCCAGACCGCGGACGGCGCGCTCGGCGTCATCGATGAAAAACTCATCCGCATGAAGGAACTGGCCGAGCAGGCGTCCACCGGCACCTACACCTCGGACCAGCGTCTGATCATCGACTCGGAATACCAGGCCATGGCCTCGGAAATCACCCGAATCGCCAGCGCCACGGATTTCAACGGCATCTATCTGCTCAACGGCAACCTCTCCAGTTCCACCCACGACGGCAGCAAGCTCACCTCCTCAGGCAAGCTCAAGGTCCACTTCGGCACCGGCAACTCCAGCTCCGAGGACTACTACTACCTCCAGATCGGCTGCTCCACGGCCTCGGCCTTCGGCGTGGGCCTGGGCGCCGCCAACGGCGCGAAGGGCAAGACCATCTCGACCCAGAGCCTGGCGCAGAAGGCCCTGGACGCCCTGACCGCGGCCATCGTCTCCAAGGACAAGATCCGGGCCAATCTGGGCGCGCTGCAAAACCGCCTGGAAAACACCATTTCCAACCTGCAGATCCAGGCCGAGAACCTGCAGTCCGCCGAATCCCAGATTTCCGACGTCGACGTGGCCACGGAAATGACCCAGTTCGTGCGCAACCAGATTCTCACCCAGGCGGCCGTGGCCATGCTGTCCCAGGCCAATTCGCTGCCCAAGATGGCCATGCAGCTCATCAGCGGCTAACCCTGACGACAAGGCGCAACGCCATGGAAAAGGACCAGGGAGGCGTGGATCGCGGGAAAGCGATCCCTCCCTGGTCCGAAACCGGCGAGGTCCGGCTTGACGGAATTTTGACGGCGACGGGCCGGGGCGGCAGCCCCAGAGCGGCCGCGGCGTTCATGTCTGCTTGAACTCGTGCGGCGTCCCTGCGGAACTACGAGTATCTTTTAAAAAGACTATTGATCCATGGGTGTTGTCCGGAGATTGCGCATCTGCTCCAGGCGTCGGCGTGAAACTAGTCGTCCAGGGTGTCCTGGCCCAGGGAGCGCAAGGCCAGTTTGGCCGCCATCTGTTCGGCTTTCTTGACGCTTTTTTCCGTGGCCAGGATTTCCTGGCCGTCGGGCAGGAGCAGGCGCACTTCGAAGCGCTTGTCGTGCTCCGGACCGGCGCTGCCGAGCAAGGCGTAGGTGGGCCGGGCCTTGTGGGTCTTTTGGGTGTATTCCTGAAGACGGCTTTTGAAGTCCTTGGTCTTGGGCGCGGCAGGCCGGCGCGGCCACAGGCCGTGAAACACCCGGTCCACGAAGTCCCGGGCGGCGTGGTAGCCGCCGTCCAGAAAGACCGCCCCGACCACGGCCTCGAACACGTCGCTTAAAAGCGACGGCCGCGTCCGGCCGCCCTGATTTTCCTCCCCCCGTCCCAGCAGCACATGGCTTTCCAGGCCAAGCCGTCGGGCCATGTCCGCCAGGCTGGACTCGTTGACGAGCTGGGAACGCAGCAAGGTCAGCTCGCCTTCCGGGGCTTCCGGGAACCGGGCAAAAAGTTCCGCCGTCACGCACAGCTCCAGGACCGCGTCGCCGAGAAATTCCAGACGCTCGTTGTGGCCCGCGCTTTCGCCG
>JBKICS010000149.1:0-9006 GCA_046567015.1 Acidobacteriota bacterium
GGCCAGTTTGGCCGTCTCGGCGGCGGCCTCGGCCATGGCGGCGGCGTCCCCGGCGCGCACGGCCTCGGCCAGCCGGGCGTAGGCGTCAAGGAGCCCGAGGAGGTCGGCGAAGGCCCCGTCCAGGAAGCCGGCGTTGTAGCCCACGTACTGCACCGGGGTGTTGATCTCGTGGGCGATGCCGGACGCCAGGCGGCCGATGGCCTGCATGCGGCGCTCGTGCACGGCCTTGAGTTCCCGGGCCTTGATCTCGGTCAGATCCTGGCCAAGGAGCAGCACGCCGGCCGCCTCGCCCGGTGGGGCCGGCACGGGGTTGATCGTGAGTCCGAGCAGCCGCTCGGCCATATCCGGGGTGCGGCAGCGCACCTCGTCCACCCGCACCGGCGTCTGGGTGCGCCGGCTCTCCTTTACGGCGGCGCGCAAGTCCTGACCGTCGAAGGCCAGGCCCAGGTCGAAAAAATCCCGGCCGGCCACGGCGTTGGCCGTCAAGCCGAAGGCCGCCTCGGCACTGGCGTTGAAGCGCCGGATGCGGTTTTGGCCGTCAAGGCTCACCAGGATGGAGCGGATGGAGGCGAGCAGCATCTCGATGTCCCGGGTGGCCAGGGACATCTCGCGCTCGGCCGCGTCGCGCCGGGACACGTCGCGCACCACCTCGGCCACGCCGAAAATCGAGCCGGCCGCGTCGGCCAGAGGGCGGCACACGGCTTCGAGATGGCGCGCGCCGCCGTCCGGGGCGATCTCATCCACCCGGCGCACCATGGTTTGGCCCGTTTCCAGGGCCGTTGCCGCAGCGCACCGCCCGCACAGCCCGGCGGCGTCCGGCGAAGCCGCCTGGCAGGCCTGCGGCTGGTCGAAATCCTTGCCCGGCGCCAACCGGCGCATGGCCGCGTTGGCGGCCACCAGCCGAAGATCGCGGTCCAGGAAGCACAGGCCGTCGTCCATGGCGGCAAAAAGGGCCTCGAAATAGGGCTGGCGCGGATCGGGCGGCGGACAGGCCGCGTCGTTCTTGGCGCGCGGCCGGCTCATGCCGGGGCCTCCTCCAGCCAGAAGAGAAGCGCCAGCCCGCCGCTGGGGGTCTGCCCCCGCACCGTCAGGCAGTCCTCGCACCCGGCCGGGGGCAGGGCGTCGGGGACGACCCGACCCGACTTCAGGAGCAGGGAGGCGTCGCGCAACATGTCGCCGAAGTAGCGCAGCACGGTGTCGTAAAAGGGCCCCAGACCGTCCGTCCCGGCCCCGGCCAGGCGTTGGCCAAGGGGGCGGGTGAGCCCCACCGTGGCGGCAAACCGCCGGCCGCCGAGGACCGTGCCCTCGAACAGGGCGGTTTCCGGGTAATCGGCCGGGGCGAAGTCGTTGCCAAGGCCGACGATGGCCGTCTCCTCGCCGGCCAGGCGGCGCACGGCCCGGGTCAGGGCCGCGAACAGGCATTCGGCCACCCGGTTCTCGGCGAAAAATTCCTGCAGGTAGCGCAGGCTCACCCGGCTCTTGTCGCGCAGGGCATAATGCCGGCCCATGAGTTCCTGGTAGCGCGTCCGGTCGATGTGGCCAAGGACGAGCAGGGCCTCGCCGAGGTAGGTGTGGTGGACCTTCTGGACAAAGAGCAGATCGTCCAGGCTGCGGCGGGAAAGGTGGCGCTCGCCCACGGCGATGTCGCCGAAAAGCCGGGGGTCGTCGTCCTGCCGGCTTCGGATGGTCTCCACCTGTTCGGGGCTGAGCAGGCCCCGCTGCACGGCCACCTCGCCGATGCGCCGGTTTTTTTCCTGTTGATAGCGCAGCCCGTCTTGCAACTGTGCCTCGGTGATGGCTCCCTGTTCCACCAGAAAGCGTCCGAGAAAGCTCATGTCGATCCTCGTTGGGCGTTTTGCCTGCCGGGTTGGTCGTCAAGGCCGGAGGCCGCCCGGCCTGTCCAGTCCGGGGACGCCTCGCGGGCCTTGCGTTCGATGAACCGGGAAAGGGACTTGGCTTCGGGGAAGTCGGGGTTTAGGGCCAGGGCCTGGGCCATGAATTTTCGGGCAATCCTGAAATTGCCGCTTTCGCAGTAGGTCCTGGAGATGTTGTAGAGGAGGTGGTCGTCGGTCCGGGTCAGGCGAAAGGCCTTGAAATAATAGCGTAAGGCCAGATCGTACATCCCGTGCTTGCGCATCTTGATGCCGAACTCGTTGAAAAGATGCTTGTGCTCCTTGCCAAAGGCCGCTTCCAGGGTGATGAGGCGGCGGCAGACCAGTTTGGCGTTCTCCAGCTCTCCCCGGTCGAGATAGGTCAGGCCCAGGCCGAACGTGGCCCGGATGTGCTCCTCGTCCACGCGCAGGGCGTTTTTGTACTCGAATTCGGCGGACATGAGCTCGTCCGCGGCCCGGTGCCCGTCGCCGGCCTCCACGTTCTCGCGCACCCGGCGCATTATGGGCACGACCTTGTTCATGTACAGGTCGGGTTCGGGCAGGTAGTCGGCGAGGAGCTCGTCCCGGGTGACGACGCGGATCCGGCCGGAGGGGACGTAGTGCTTGTTGAGGGTGCGCACGGCGTAGGTTCCGTCGGGCTGCTCCTCGGCAAAGACATTGATGCTCTGCTTGACCTTGCGCTTGGTGGCCCCGAAACCGATGACGGCGCTGGACTGCGTGGAAAAAACCCCTCGAAACGGTTCGCTGGGCTTAGGCGGGGTGTTGGCGGGGGCCAGGGGTGCTGCTTCCATGTGGGCGCCGGTTTGGGGTTGCCGCCAAGGCCCGGCGGATCGGATGGGCGGCCGCCGTGGCCGCTTTGCCTTTTGTGGCGCAAAACCGCCTAGCCATCAAGCATCATGGCAAAGGCCAGCTGTTCCGGCGGCGGCGTCAACACCCGCCAGCGTCCCTTGGCCCCCCGATCGGCTTCGAGACGGGCCAGCCGGCGGATGGAGGCGGCATTGAGTTCGAGCCCCGGCCGAGCAGCAGATTGCCGCCGCAGTCGGCCACGTCCTGGTCGAGGAGCATGCCGGCGGTCAGTTCCTCGGTGGGCACAAGCCCGGGCTGGTAGCCGTCGGGCAGGGTGGCCAGGGATTCCAGGGCACCCAGCGCCTCGGGATCGTACCAGCCGGTCCGGTCGCGCATGCGGGCCAGGGCGTCGGCCACGGGATTGTCCGAACGGCGCTTGGTTGCGTAGTGGACGGTCAGCGTGTCGAAATCCAGGGCCACCTTGAGGATGCGCGCGCCCATGGGGATGGCCTCGCCGGCCAGGGCGTCCGGGGGCAGGCCGCCGCCGTCATAGCGCTTTTCCTGGTAGGCGATGATTTCCGCGACCTCGCGCAGCCGGGGGATGTTGGCCACGAGTTCCGCCGCGATCTTGGGATGCATGGCGAATTCGTAGGCCTTGTCCCCGGGCACCGGCTCGCCCCGGTAGGCCCGGCGCAAGGTTTCGGCCGGCATGGCGGCGCAGCCGATCTGGGACAGCATGGCGGCCAGTTCCACCCGCCAGGCGTCGGCCAGGCCGAGATAGTCGCCGATGTCCACGGCCAGCCGCTTGACCCGCGAGGATTTTCCGAACGCCTCGGGATTGACCATCTCCAGCAGGTTGGTCAGGAGCTTTATGGTGCCGCGCACGGTGCCGCGCAAAAGCTCCTTCTCGGCGGCAATGAGCTGGTATTGGCGCAGGGCGGCGGCCAGGGTCTCTTCCAGCTCGGCCTTGGAGCAGGGTTTGGTCAGGAAACTGAAGATTTTGCTGGTGTTGATCGCGGCCATGGCCACGGTGATGTCGGCAAAGCCGGTCAGGATGATGCGCACGGCCTCGGGGCGCAGCTCCCGGACCCGGCCGAGAAATTCCACGCCATCCATGCCCGGCATGCGCAGATCCGAGACCACCACCGCCACGTCGGGCAGCTCGGCCAACCGCTCCAGGGCCACGACCGGCCCGGCCGCCGTCTCCACGCGGTGTCGCTTGCGCAGGGCGCGGGCGTAGGCGGCCAGGATTTCCTGGTCGTCGTCGACAAACAGGATGCAGGGTTTGTCCATGGGGGGCCTCTGGAGGTGCGGGAACAATCGGGCGACCGGCGGCCGGCTCCGAGACCAGGGTAGGCGATTTCGCGCTCCGGTTCAAGGCGTGGCCGGGTCACCGCCAGGCGATCCCGTCCCGGGCGGCCAGGATGGCGGCGATATCGGTCGCCTGGCCCACGGTCTTTTTGCCGGCCAACCGGGCTCGTTCGATACTCCGACCGTAGTCGCGCCAGCGTTCGGAGGCGGCCAGCACGGCCATGGCCACCTCGCCGGCCGAGTCGGCGGTAATGCCGATTTCGTTAAAGATGTCCGGGTACTCCCCTTCGGTCGGGGCCGCATCGGCCAGGAGCAGGCGCGCCTGCCGTTCCTTTTCCTGGTAGGCGGCCATCTGGCCGGCCCCGGGGGTGAGCACGGAATTGCGCAGTTTCTCCGCCCGTGCGTCGATTTCGGCGCAGACGGCCGCCTTGGCGATGTCCAAATCCACCATCCAAGGCTGTCCGATCTCTGCCGGCGTCCCGTTTGGGGCATGTACCGCGATGCCGTCGGGGTACATCCCGGCGATATCCTGACCGTCGAGATGGGTGGCCACGATGGCCCCGTTGCAAATGACGAGCTGCATAGTGGCCTCACATGATATACGAGTTACCTGAACCGGATGTTCCAACCGCAGGCGAGAAATTTGTCGTGTTGTTGCGAGTCACGATATTTGCTGAGTAGCCAACGAACGACATGCCGTAAGCACTGACGCCGAAAGAGCATGAATCGAGTATGGTCTTGTTTCCTGTCACGGTAACACTTTCCGTGGATAGCGATTGAACGCCTATGTTGCATTGCTTGGCAATACAACCATTGATTTGCAAGCTAGATACAAATGACGCCGAGAGCCCAGCGCCAGTATTGTTTACTATGCAGTTGGTGATCGCTCCAAAAGCTCCTGCTTGCGAAGAATACATGGCTTTGTAAATAGTTCCGCCTTGCCCATTGAGCCTTAACCCATTTATGCTCTTCACTTTTGTCGTTATGTTGAACGCATATGTCGTGAAGTTGAGTACGCACCTGTTGCACGGTTTGATGAGAATGTTCCCGCCGCCGACCACTTCCGAGGCAAAGTTCTCGGACGCGCAAGTGATGACCGTATATGTCCCGTCGAAAGCGACGCTCGAAGCGACGTAGGCGCCGTTGAGTGCGCTGGTGCTGCTGCCGAGCAGTCCGAAAATGTCGCCCGCCTGGAGACTGCCCGAATAGTTGCCGGCCACAGTGACCGTTTTCGTCGTTGCGTTGATGGACGTGATGGGGACGCTTGTTTCCGCCGAGGTGTTGCCAAGAAGCGATATTTTATCCCCGTCGGGATGATCGAGGGTTATCGTCGTGGGGACCGAATACGTTCCATCCGCCACCTGGATGGTCACGGTCACGCCCGAGGCGATGAGCTTGCCGGCGATGCTGGCAAGCGCCCCGGCGATGGTCAGTTTGGCGTGGGCCGCGTCGTTGGCCGTGCCGTCGTTGGCGTCATTGCCGTCGGTGCGCACGTAGATGGTGGTGTAGGCGCTGATGAGCCCCTTGGCCGCCGCGGCCAGGCTGGCCGGGGTGATGGCCTTGTCGTCGACGGCTCCGCTCTTGGTTTCGGCGGCCGTGGCCAGCTTGACCAGGCCGGAAAGATCCGTCGTCGCCTTGGGCAAGGCGTCCCGGCCGCCGATGTGGTGGTGTCCGGCGTGATTGCACAGCGAATCCGGGACATCGTTGCCGTGCAGCACCGCCGCCAGGTTGGCGGTCAGACCGCCCCCGGCGTCGACGGCCAGGTCGACCAGGGTGCGTCCGGAGCCGGCGTCATGGGTCGCGGCCGTCACCGTGCCCAGCCGGACGCCGTCGGCCTGGCAGTCGGCCCGCACCCGCAGGCTCGGGACGAATTCCGGGACAAAGGAATCGCCGGCGGCGTTGGACACGGCAAAGCGGTTGGCGGAGACAAAGGCCACAGTCGTATATTGGGGATCGCTCACAGCTCGCTCCTCAGGAGAATTTCGGTCGCACGACCAGGCTTGCCGTCCTGCCGGTTCCGGACCAGTCGCCAAGGGTCAAGGCGGCCTGCACGCGGTACGTGCCGGCCTCGGCCAGATCACCCGGGCCGGTGACGTAGCGCAGGAAGGAGGCGTCCTGGCCGACGACGGCCACCGCCGCCGGCCAGAGGCGCACCGCGCCAGACGGCAGGCGCACGGCCAGGGCGGTCGAAGCCGCAGCGGCAATGTCGCGCCCGCAATCAACCAGGATTTCCAGGCCTACGTCGCCTTGGTAGATACTCTCCGCCATGGGTTCCTCACGTCTGTTCGATGTCGATGGGAGAGGCCAGGCTGACCGCCGGGCATATCCGGGACACAAGCCGGGTCGAAGTGGTCGGCCGGGAAAGGAGCCTTGCCACCTCGCGCCCCCCGGTCCCGACCAGGCAGATTCCGGTGCCAAGTGCCAGGTCCGCTGTCCGGGCCAGGCCTGTCACGTCGGGCGTCGCCTGGATCGGGGCCGGCCCGACCATCAGTGCGATCCGGCTGGTTTGCCCCTGCGCCCAGGGCAGGCCCTGGCCCGGCCGGAACGACGCCGCAAGCAGGGCGGTCCGGCCATCTCCTGCGGCGACCGCCCTGCCCTGGGCTCCAAGCCCAACCAGCGCCGCCGTTGCCGGGCCGTTCGTCGGCCTGGCCAGGGGCGCGGCCACGGCGGCCGGTGCGGCCAGCGCCAAGCCGACCACTCCCACCGCCGCGACGACCGGTGCGTCGTCTTTCTGCCCCCAGGCCGCCGGTCCCTCGGCCCAGGCCAGCAAGGCATCGCTCCACGGCCCGTTCACGGCCTACTCCAGGGTCAGGACGCCGGCGGCGTCGAAATGCACCGTGAACGTCCCGCCGGTTACCCCCCGGTCCGCGCCGAAATCGAGCAGGCAGGCCAGGGGATTGGTCAGGCTTCCCGCCGTCTTGGCAACGTAGATCAGGGCGTAGCGGGCCGTGACCGTGGCCTCGGTCCAGGTCGGATCGTTGGCCCGAAGCATGGCCTTGCCGCCGGCCGCGCTCCAGGTGAGGCCGGTCAGGGTCTGGCCGCCGGCCGCGTAGCCCGCCCCCGAGGCCTCGGCGGCCGCGACTTCGGCCAGAACAGCATGGTCGGCCGAGGGGACGTAGGCGCTGGTCACAAGCGCGCATTTGAGCGTGTCGGAGGGCAGGTTAAATACGCTGCGGCCCAGGCCGTCCTTGAAACTGGTGAAGATGAGATCCGCCATGATGCCTCCTGGTTGTCGCCGCCCCGTTGGCCGCAAAAAAGGCGCGCTCCGCCTGCGAAGCGCGCCTTTGCCGGAACAGGACGGCGGGTTTGCCCCGTCCTAGACCCGGTAATTGTAGTTGTGGTTGAAGCTTTCGCGGGAGCCGCTGGACTTGGTCGTGGACTCGCTGACCGAGCGCTGGGTGGACTCGGTGGTCGAGGTCGAGGAACGCTGCCCGACGGACTCGCTGTAGCCGATCTGGGCCGAGGCGTTGACGGAGTTGAGCGCGCTGGCCGCCATCTGGGCCGAAACCTGGGCCCCGGAGCGGATTTTTTCCGCTTCCAGGCGCAGCTCGCCCAGGGAATTTTGCAGCAGCATGTCCGCTTCCTTGATGGAGACCTCGGCCGATTTGAGATAGGCGTCCACCTGGGCCCCATGGTCCCGGGAGCGCAGCTCGGCCTCGGCCTGGCCGGCCTTGAGCCCGGTCTCGTAGACGCCAAGGGCCAGCCCCTTGTCCTTGAGCAGGATATCCGCCCGGGCCTGCGCTTGGCGCAGCTCGGCCTCGAACCGGGCCACGTCGGCCTTGTAGGCGTCCAGGCGCACCTCGTTGTCCCGGGCCGAAACCGCAAGCCGGGTATCGGCCGCGATCTTGGCCGCGTCCACTTCGGCCCCGAACGCACGGACCTGCTCGGCAAAAAGGCGCGCCTTGGCCTCCTGGCCGGCCAGGGCGGCGGCATGGGCGTTGAACCGGGCGGTGTTGGCGTTGACCGTGGCCACATACCCGGCCACTTGCGCCTCATAGGCGGCCAGCCGGTCCCGGCCCAGGGCCGATTTGGCCGCCGCGCCCTCCATGCGGGCCTTGTAGAGACCCACCAGGGCGGTAACGCCCGAGAGTTCGGCCAGATACAGGTCGGCCGCCCGTTTCTGGGCCTCGCCGGCCAGTTTCGCCCCCTCGATGCGCACCTTGGAGGCTTCCAGATCGGCCAGGGCGGCCCGGATGCGGGCCTCGAAGACCGCTGCGTCGGCCTGGTAGCGGGCGAGTTGGGCGTTGTGCACGGCCACTTCGGCGTGCAGGGCCTCGTAGCCGAAGCGGGCCAGTTCCTTGGCGGCCTCGAAGGCCCGGGCGGCGGACTGATTGAAGAGCTCGATGCCCTGGGCTTCCAGGGCGAGCGCTTGGTCCACGGCGGCCCGGCCGCTGGCGCTGGCCAGTTCGGCCTGGCGGGTCAGAATGTCCAGGTTGTGCCCGGCCAGGGCCTCGGAAGCGTCCTTGGCCGCCGCCCGCAGCATGACGGCCATGGGGCCGGAGAGGCCCGTCGCGCCCCGGGCCGCGAAGTCGTCGGCGATGCCGGCGAGCTTGGCGGCCAGCTCGTCCTCCAGGCGCGTCCTGGCCCGCTGCCACAACCCTTCTTCCAGTTCCGGGCCAAAGCCGGCCCCGCCGTTTCGGACCTCGGCCTCCAGGCGCTCGGCCAGGGCGTCGCGCAGGGGCGAGGCATAGCTGGCCGCAGGCGGCGGCAGGAACAGATTGCCCGGCGCGAGGAGCTGCGGCATGGGCGGGCGCTCTCCCTCGAAAAGGGGCGTGACCGGTCCGGGCAGTTCCGGGATGGCCAGTTCGGCAAAGACCGGCGGATCGGGCAGCACGATGGCCGGGTCCGGCGGCAGCTCGACCTCGGGCAGGTTGGGGACCGCTCCGGGAGCTTCGGGCAGGAGCATCTCCGGGGTCTCGGGCAGGACGATGTCCGGCGGGGTCAAGGTGAACCGGGGGATCTCGATGCCTTCGAGTTCCAGGCCCGAAAGGGTCGGCACGGTCGGGGCGGCGACCGT
>JBKICS010000150.1:0-3843 GCA_046567015.1 Acidobacteriota bacterium
TTCGCTCTCCCCGGCCGTGACCGGGAAGGCCACCGAGGCGGTCGTCCCCTTGGCGATGGCCACGGTCTGGGGGGAATTGGCTACCGTCGCCGGCCCGGAGGCGGTGAGCTTGACCAGGAAGGAGCCGTCCTTGCCGGTGTCGTTGCGCACGGTCATGGTCGCCCCCGCCTGGTCGCCAAAGGACAGGAAGCGGGGGAACGAGGGGAGCAGGACCAGCGGGCTCTTGACGATGGTCCTGGCCTCGGCCGAGGCGAAACGCCGGCCTGAGACGCCGACGGCCATGAGCCGCACCTGTCCCTGGAATTCCGGGATGTCGAAGCGCACGACGGCCTTGCCCGTGGGGCCGACGGACACGAGCCCGGACCAGAAGGCCACGGTCTTGGCGGCCGGGCTCTGGGAGCGCACGAAGTTGGAGAGGTCTTCCAGGCCGTCGCCGCCGCCGGCCAGGGCCTTGCCGAGAATCGGGGCCACTTCCGGCAGGAGCAGGGCGAAGGTGTCGCTGGTTTGCACTTGCAACTGGCGCTTGGCGTAAAACGCGACAAAGGGGTCCGGGGTCTTCTGGGCAATCAGCTGCAGGATGCCCTCGTCCACGGCGGCCACGGTGACGACGCTCCCCGGGGGCGCGGCTACCTCGGCGGAGAGCGTCGTGCCGGGGCGGATTTCTGCCGGCGCGGCAATGGTCACGGGCAGCTTGCCCGAGGCCTTGTCCACGGCGATGGGGACCGCGCCGTAGGCCCGCGACGGGCTGCCGGAAACGACGTCGGCGAGCTTTCGCACCAGCGTGGCCGTGACGTAGACGCCGGGCATGTACTCGGGCTTTATGGGCACGCTGATCTCGCCGGTGTTGCCAGGCAGATCGACGAGTTGGACGTCGTGGACGGCGGTGCCTTCCACGGCCACCAGCAGCTTGCCGCCAAAGGGGGCGCGCACCTGCACCTTGGCCGTCTCGCCCGAGGCGTAGTCGGTCTTGTCGGGCTTAAGCTCGATGCGGGCCGGGTTCTCCATGGCCCAGGGCGAATAGCCGAAGCCGCCGGCATAAAATTCCAGCTGGGTGGCCGCGCCGGAATCGGCGTCGGCCAGCACCACCCGGTAGCTGCCGAACGACGGCGGGGTGAAGCTCACCTTGCCCTTGCCGTGGGCCAGGGCCACGGTCTTGGTGTCGATGACCTTGGGGTCGCGCACGGATTCGTATTTGAGCGAGCCGTCCGGGCCCTTGCGCAGCACCGTCTGCCAGGCGTCGCGGTAGAGGGTGGCGGTCAGCTCCACGGTGTCGGCCAGCTTGCCCCCGGAGGTCACGGACACGCACTCCAGGGTCAGGGGCTTGCCTGGGGGGGCGGATTCGCTGGCCAGGCGCTTAAGGCCCGGATAGCTGGCGTAGACATGCACCGGCATGCGGGCCATGCCGGTGACGCCCCGGCCGCCGCCCTCGCGCACCCGGGCCGTGAAGATGGCTTCCAGGGCGGCCGGCGGGGACAGATCCTCGGGCAGGGCGGCCTCGAAGGCGGCCTTGCCGTCGGCGTCGAGGTTGCCCGACTCCTGGTAGAACTCGTTGTCCTCGAAGCTGCGTTCAGGGTCGCCGAAGACGTATTGCTCAAACCCCTTGGGGGCAAAGGCCGCCTTGACCAGCCTGGCCCGGACCTCCACCGGCAGATCCGCCCCGGGCGCGCCGAACAGGTAGCGGCCGGACACGGCAAAGGGCACGGCCTGGCCCGGCGCGACCTGGGCGGGATCGGCCGAGACCGCGACACTGATGCGGTCGGGCACGAACTCCTCCACCTGGAAGCGGTACTGGCCGATGACGGTCTCGCCGGCGGCGACTTCCAGGGTGTAGGCCCCGGTCAGGGACTGGGTGGGCAGGACCTGCTTGAGGCTGACCGCCCCTTCGGCCCCGGTGACCGCGGCCTGTTCGCCGATCTTGCGGCCCTGCGGATCGGCCAGCCGGATGGTTACGGGCATGGACGGCGGTACGCCCAGGCGCACGTCGCGCACCACGGCCAGGCCCTCCAGGGTCTCGCCCGGGCGGTAGATGTCGCGTTCGCCGTAGATAAAGGCGGTGTAGCCGGCGGCCGGGATGACCGTGCCGCCGACGTCGAGGCCGGCCTCGTCCACCCGGAACCGGTCGTAGAGCAGAAAGCTTACGTCCGCGCCCTTGTGCACGACGATCATGTAGGGGCGCTTGTCCGAGGCCAGCCGGGGATTGAGCTTGGCCCGGAACAGGCCCTGGGCGTCGGTGGTGCCGGAGGCCAGCTCCTGGTTCTGGTGGGAGAAGATCTTGACGCTGGCCCCGGCCATGGGGGCCAGGCTCGTCACCGAGGCCGTCCAGACCAGCAGGTCGCCTTGCCCCTGCTTGGCGATGATGCCGATGTCGGTGACGCACACGAAGCGCTGGAAGCCTTCGAACTTGCCGGGCACGGTGAGCGCCACGCGGTACAGGCCCGGTTCCTGGCCCTGGATGTATTTTTCCAGATTAAGCGGCGTCGTCTCCACAGCGTTGCTTTTGTGGCGCACCGGCACGCGGCCGTTAAAGATCCGGTCGCCCAGAGAGGAATTGACCCCGCCGCCGCCGTACTCGTCCTCGAAAGCGGAGTAGTCCATGGTGAAAAGCGGAAACATGTTGTTGAAATAGACTCGGTCGACGGACAGTTCGGCCTGGGTGGCGTTGACGCTTTTGACGGCCAGGTTCTTGTAGCCGTTTCGCGACAGGAACAGTCCCTGGTCCCGGAAATCCACGCTCGGTTCCAGGTCCGGGATGCGCACGGTGCGGTTCACCGCGGCGTCGAGGACCGCGCCGTCGGAGGCGGTCAGGCCCTTTTCCAGGGTGACGCTGTATTCCCGGCCCGGCTGGAAGCCGCCGCTTAAAAGGAGTTCCGCGCCGTCGGCGGACAGATCCGTGTCCAGGTCCGGCTCGATGCGGATGTGGCCGGCCGTTTCCTCGTTGGCCGCAACCGGAGTGGACAGGGTGAGGCGGATGGTGGCGGTCCCTTCCTCGGAGGCGGCCTTGACCTCGCGTAGGCGCAAATGGGGGTCGAGCGCCACCGGAATGACGGCCACGGCCTCGCGGGTGAGCGCGATGTCGCCCTTTTCCGGGAAAAGGCCCGGGGTGACCACCACCTTGACGTCGCGCTGCTGCGGCGTCTTTTCGATGGGATCGGAGACGAAGCCGATCTTTTTCGAGGCCTGGCTCGTGCGCAGCGCAATGGCCACGGATTTGGAGGGATCACGGGGATCGACGAGCTTTATGTGATCGAGCAGGGCCTTGGGATCGACCGAACGATTGAAAGCCGCCTCGCCGCGCACCACCACCATGGCCCCGCCCTCGGGAGCCGGCTCCAGGTGGGCGGTGAGCCTGGCCACCTCGAAGCTGCCGTAGCTGGCCTGCCAGGTGTCCTGGCCGGTGAGGGACTGGGGTGGGGACACCACGGCCTGGGGGGCAAATTTCACGGTGTAGACCGTGGCCGGGGCAAAGCCGTCCTTGGGCTCGAAGCGCAGCATATAGGGCGAGACCCAGGTCCAGCGGCCGGCAATGGCCGGTTCGATGACGGCGGGCGCGGCGGCCGGGGAAGTGCCTTCCTTGGCCGCGCCCACGGGCCGGTCAAAGGCGGCGAGCAGATAGCGGCCGCGTTCGGGGTCCATGGCCAGGCCGGCCACGCGCACGACGTCCAGGCCGGCCTGGGAGGCAGGGGCGGTGGGCTCGGGCGTTGCGGGGGGCGGCGTCGCGGATTGGCGGGCGAGCAGGGCGAACTCGCCCAGGGCGATGATGGCCAGGGCCGCGATAAGCCAGTTCTTCCAGGTCTGCCGCGTGACGTCCGTGGGCGATTGGTTCATTCCGGCCTCCGATGCTCC
>JBKICS010000151.1:0-3567 GCA_046567015.1 Acidobacteriota bacterium
CCACCGAGCGCGGCCGCAAGCATCTGGTGGAGCTGACCCGGCTGGCCCGGGAGGGGATCGATCGGGCCGCGATCTTTTTTTGCGTCCAGCGCCCGGACGGCGACTGCTTCGCCCCGGCCGCGGTCATTGATCCCGAATACGCCGACCTGCTCGCCGCGGCCGTTGCCGCCGGGGTGCTGGTGCTGCCGTACCGGGCCGAGGTCTCGATGGCGGGCATTGTCCTTGGCCGGCGATTGCCGCTGGCCCCGTGGTGAAATGGCTCCCCGGCCAAGGATGACAAACGGCGCGGAAGCACTTATCGTATGCGCCGAGCCGGCCTGCGCGGCTCCATCCCCCAAACGCCTTTCCCAAACGGAATCCATGACCAGACACCTGACCCCCAAGGACCTGCGCGCCTGCTGCGATCCGGCTTCCCTGCCCTTTGCCGACAGCCGCGACATCCCCGAAGATCCCACGGCCCTGGCCCGGACCCAACCCCGGGCCCATGCCGCCCTCACCCTGGCGCTGACCATCGGCGGCCGGGAATACAACATCTATCTCGCCGGCGAACCCTACATGGGCCGCACCCATTTCGCCCGCAGCTTCCTCGATCCGGCGGCCAAGGCCGGCCCCACCCCGCCGGACTGGCTCTACGTCCACAATTTCGACGACCCGGACCGCCCGCGCGCCATTTCCCTGCCGGCCGGCCAGGGACGCGGCGTGAAGACCGCCCTGGCCAAGGCCGTGGCCGACATCCGCGAGGAAATTCCGGCCCGGTTCGAGCGCGAAGCCTATCTCGCCGAGAAGCAGACGCTTATGCGCGGCTACAACGCCGACCGCGAAACCATGCTCGAAGAGATGGAGGAGCGGGCCAAGGGCGAGGGCTACAGCCTGTTCGTCGACGACCAGGGGGCCTTTACCCTCTATCCGCTGCTGGAAGGCAAGGTGGTCAGCGACGAGGAGTTCGAGCGCCTGGAGCCGGAACTCAAAAAGACGCTCAAGGCCAAGGGCGACCGGCTGCTGGAGGAAATGGGCTCGGCCCTGCGCCGGCTGTCCAAGGAAGAACGCGGCTACCGCGACCGGGAAAAGGATCTCGACCGGGCCACCGCCGGCGAGGTCATAGACGCCCAGCTGGCCCAGTTCGCCGAACTGCGCGCCGCCTTCCCGGCCATCGACCAGTATCTGACCGCCATGCGGGCCGACATGCTGGAAAACCTCGACGCGTTCATGCCCCAGGCCGCCCCGGCCGTCCCGGTCTCGCCCCATGGCGAGCCGGCCTATCCCGACGACGTGTTCTACCGCTACGAGGCCAACCTCTTCGTGGACAACGGCCAGCTCTCGGGCGCGCCGGTCATCGTCGAGGACCATCCGACCTATTTCAATCTCATGGGCTGCATCGAGCGCGAATCGGAAATGGGCGCGCTGTATACCGATTTCACGCTGATCAAGGCCGGTTCCCTGCATAAGGCCAACGGCGGCTTCCTCATCATCCGGGTGGACGACCTGTCGGCCAATCCCGGGGCCTGGGACAGTTTGCTGCGGGCCTTGCGCTCGGGGTTGGCCCGGGTGGAAGACCCGGCCGAAGGCGGCGAGCACGTGCGCACCCGCACCATCGAGCCCGAACCCTTGCCGCTTGACCTCAAGGTCGTGCTGGTCGGCCCGGACGAGGCCTACGAGCTGTTGCTCTATAACGACGAGCGCTTCGGCAAGCTTTTCAAGCTCAAGGCCCATCTCCAGGAAACCATGCCGCGCACCCCGGACAATGTGACCGTCTACCTGACCCTGGCCGCCCGGGCCATCCGCGACGCCGGACTTCTGCCCTTCGACCGCACGGCCTTGGCCGGCCTGGTGGAATACGCCTCTGTGGCCGCCGAGGACCAGAGCCGGCTGTCGCTTAAGATCCCCATGGCCCGGGAAGTGATGATCGAGGCCGACGCCCTGGCCCGGCGCGACGGCGCGTCGCTTGTCTCCGCCGCCCATCTGGCCCTGGCCCGCAAGGCCCGGGAGTTTCGGGTCAACCTCTTCGAGGAGGAGTACCTCGAGGAATACGACCGGGAGATGATCAAGGTGGCCACCTCCGGCGAGGCGGTGGGACGGGCCAATGGGCTTTCCGTGCGCATGTTCGGCGACTACGCCTTTGGCTTGCCGCACCAGATCGCCTGCACCGTGGGCGTTGGCCACGGCGGCATCCTCGACCTCGAGCGCGAGGCCGAACTGGGCGGGCCCATCCACACCAAGGGCATGATGATCCTAAAAAGCTACCTCATCGGCCGCTTTGCCCAGGACAAGCCGCTGGTCATGACCGGGTCGCTGTGTTTCGAGCAGAATTATGCCGCCGTGGAGGGCGACTCGGCCTCCGGGGCGGAGCTTGCCGCCTTGCTTTCGGCCCTGGCCGAGCGGCCCATCAAGCTGCGCTACGCCATGACCGGGGCAGTGTCCCAGTCCGGGGCCATCCTGGCCGTGGGCGGGCTCAACGAAAAGATTCGCGGCTTTTTCGCGGTCTGCCGCCGCCGGGGCCTGACCGGCGATCAGGGCGTGCTCTTGCCGGCGGACAACGTGGTCAACCTCATGCTCGACGACGAGGTCATGGCCGCTGTTGCCGCCGGGCAGTTCCACATCTTCCCGGTGACCACCATCGAGGAGGCCATGGAGATCCTGACCGGTCTGCCCGTCGGGCTGCGGGGCGCGGACGGCAAATTCCCCATGGGCAGCCTCTACGCCCTGGTGGACGAGCGCCTGGCCCGTTTGACCCGCCTGGCCCCGGTGGGCGGCTGCGGTCCCCAGGCCGGGCAGGGGTAGACGCCTATGTCGAGCACCTGGTTTGATGAAAAGCGCGACGAGTTCTGCCGCGACCTGCTGCGCGACTACTGCCTGTCGGTGGAGACCCTGGAGAAGCTTTTTCAGGAGTTCGACCGCTCGGGCCGGGTGGTCTTCGAGGATCTGCGCGATCTGCTCGGCGAGGAGATGAACAAGGGCCTTTTGTGGCGCTTAAAGGACACGGCCCACCATCTTTTCCGCGAAGGCGGCGCGTCCAGTCCGGTGGGCCAGTTTCTCGACTGGTGCATCGGCTACATCTTCCACGAATCCATGAAGCTCAAGGAAGACGCCTACCAGCAGCAGAACTACGCGCCCTGGTTCCGCTCCATGCAGGAACGCGAACTGCCCGAGCAGGATCTCATCATCAGCCGGGAGCTGTTCCAACTGCTCATGCAGACCACCGAGAGCATGCAGCGGGAAATCCGACGCATCCGGTTTTTATTCGGCGAGTGCCGCAAACTGTTTCCCATGTACCTGTCGGACCAGGGGGAAAACCACTGGCTGGCCCGGTTTCTGTTCAAGCGCAATACCATCGTGCGCGAGGTGTTCGCCCAGGGCTATCGGGAGCTTATCCGGGGCATCTACGGCAGCGCGCCGGAGTCGATGTACGTCATGGCCTCGCGCAGCCTGCGGGAAGGTGGCTGGATGCAGCAGGCCGCCGAGGCGGCCGGCCAGGCCTGCGACATCAACCCGGAAAGCGAACCGGCCCGGCGCGAAAAAGAGATCGTCGATACCTGGCGGACGCGGATGCGAACCTGAGGACGATGTTTG